>JBGSNV010000121.1:0-37897 GCA_041739485.1 Chitinophagaceae bacterium | reverse complement strand
GGCGCTGGTAGTTCTTTACCGGGCGGTATGACGGTGGTAGGAAACACCATGTATCTTACCCTAACTGACCCTGTGGCAGGTGCAGAATTTTGGAAAAGCGATGGTACGGTTGCCGGTACTGTAATGGTAAAAGATATCAATCCTTCACAAGGATCTTCTCCAAGAGGTTTTACAGCTGTGGGCAACACTGTTTTTTTTACCGCCTTTGATGGATCTAATGGTATTGAACCCTGGAAAAGCGATGGCACAACAGCCGGGACAGTCCTCGTAAAAGATACTTATCCTGGCCCCACAATTACCTCAAGGCCGGAATTTTTTACTGAAGTAAACGGCAAACTGTTTTTCAGGGCGCTTGACCCTGTGAATGGTTTAGAACTGTGGAGTAGCGATGGCACGGATGCCGGGACAATTGTTTATGATATTTATCCTGGTGAGGGTAATTCATTTCCGGAAGGATTTACAAAACTAAATAATACACTTATTTTTTCTGTCTCCGATCCTTTGTATGGATTAGAGTTATGGAGTATTGGCACTACTGCCATTGTTACTAATTTTACCTGGACAGGAAATGTAAATACTGCCTGGGAAAATGCAGCTAACTGGGGAGGGAATATGGTACCTACCTCTACTTCGGACGTTATCATTCCTGCAGGCCGTCCGCGTTATCCTGTTGTAAATACCACAACCGGCGTTCGGAGTATCTCTTGTGCCCCGGGAACCTCGGTTACCATAAGTGCAGGGATTATTTTAAATATATTAAATTAGGGGACCTCTAAAAACCCGGGATACTGAGTTACTATTATTTTCTATATGGCGGGTTTACTAACGGTAAACCCGCTATTTAGAAAGTATGAAAGATTTGTCTGAAGGGGGTTTAGAAATGATCTATCTGAATTCCAATAGCTAAATCCCAAATTAAGAAATTCCAAATTCCAATAGCCAAATTCCTCAATTAACTCAATCCCTCAATTAACTCAAACCCCCCAATTAACCCCAAGCCAAAAGCCTACAAAACTCTATGATAGGAAATGACAAAATTTCTCCCCAAAATGGGAAGCGATTGAATACTTTGATTAAACTGGGAAAGGTCAAAGTATTGATAGCTTTTTACTTCTGCAAGGTTTCTGATGATGCCTGAAATATAATACTTTTTGTCTTTAGGTTTCCATTGGGCTTCGGCATCCACCATCGTAAACTGAAACCGGTTTACGGAACCCATATTATTATTATACCAACCGGCATAAGCCGAAAAATTCCAGGTTTCATTAAGGTTGTAAGAAAGCCGGCTTTTCAGTACAAGGTTTTGAGCAACGGGGTTAGACGAAATACCAAAGGATGTAGGAAACTTATTTTTAGACCAATAGTAGGAGCCTGATAAATTACCAAAAAGTTTTTTCTTCCATTGTTTATTGATTGTGAGGCCTATACTTGCAGATTGACCGGCACCTTTACTTATTTTATCGGTTATTAGAAACTGTCGCTGTGTACTGCCGTAGCTCATAAACAAATGAATATGTAATTTACGCATCAGCTCATTGTAATTGGCGTTGTAATTAAAGAATACACCGTACATGTTTGCCTTGCTGAGGGAATCGATTTGATAATTCAGGATGCCATTTAATTGATTGGCAAAAGCATTTCCGGTAAAATACACCATTGGAGAAATACTAAAATTATGACTTAACCATTTTTTACCATTTACAGCAAGACTTAAAGAAATGAAAGCCAATTTCTTTTGGAGAGCATTATAATTTTTATAAGCTGTATATCGCGAAAGCCCTATGGGAACAATACCCTGAATGATTTTATGCTGGGCTTCAAAGCTTTGATCGTAATTGACAGATATTGTTGAATAAATCAAGCGGGAGTATTGGGTGAAAGAACTTAAATTTAGTTTAATGGATGGCTTTAATTGTGCACTTTCATTGGGTTTATTGTTCTGCATTTTAATAGATTCTATACCCATTTTGCCTCCAAGCGTTACCCTTGTTTTGTTTAAAACATACTGACGTTCTGTATGCAGTTTCAAATAGGAATACTGGTGCTTATGAGCATTTTGTAAATCCTCGAAAGGCAGGGTATCCATATTGTTTTTATTGGAAATAAAATAGGCATCGTTGCTGTATTGATAGCGGGTGGTAAATGCCTCTATTTTATATTCATAGGTTTTCTTTCCTTTTTTGGTAAAATAATTAATGCCACCAAAAAGCATATTGGCTTGCAGGTTGGGTACCATTATTTGCAGGTTGAGGTTGCTATCTGTAAAACCATACAATTGGTAAAGATTATCCGCTTCAGCAGCAGCCCGTTGTCTGAAATTCAGGTTGCCCCCCATAAGCCAGTAATTAATGGCAAGATTATCTTTTTTCCGATGGGTATAGTTAAGTGTTACAATGACCTGATTGTATCTTTTATCCAATGCCTGAATGAAGGTTTCGGATTTGGTGTTTGGTTGATTGTACCTTGTATTTTGGGTATTGCTTGTTCTGTCGAATGTAATAATACCCTGAATAGTCAGCAGTTTACTACTATCAGGTTGTAGCCGGTAAGTGCTTTTGGATACCCATAAATCAGGACGACCCTTGTAGATATTGGTATCAGTTCTTAGCAGGGTTTCAGTACCCGAGATAAATTGGTTTTGGTAATAGGTTGATTGGGTTCGGTTGTCTCGGGTATAAGAGAGTTCCTGAGTAAAGGCTGATTTTTTACCAAGTGGCATATTTACCTGCAAACGGTTGTCCCAAAGGTTATTTCGGATATAGTATTTGCTATCAAATTCAGGAATGGTTTGCTGGTTAAGGTCGTTGATAAGCCAGGATTCCATTTTGGATTGGGATTCGGTTTTCAATTCCTGTTCTGCCCTCGTTCCAAAGCCTTCTCCAAGGTTGTTGACATCGGAAATAAATCCAAATTTCACCTTATTTCGCAGGCCAAAAATTACGGGGGCTAATTTATACCGATCGGGAAGCCCTGCGCTGAGAGTAATATCCCCAAATGCTGCCTTTAATTTATTGTCATTGAGTTTTAGGTTTAAAAATACCTTGTTTTCATTTTTAAGTCCTTTTAGCAATTTTTGATTGGTTTGGTTTTCGAGGGCCTGAATCTGATCGAGTACATGTACCGGAAAACTAGTCAGCAGCAAATCTACTTTGTCAGCAAAAAGCTCTTCTCCATCTATCATGATTTTTTCAACCGGTTTGTTTTTATACAATAAGGCACCCGACCTATCGAATCTGAAATCGGGTAGCTTTTCAATAATATCTTTCAATTTTTTTTCTTCCCCGCTTTTAAAAGCCTCTACCTTATAAAAAGTGGTATCGCCGCGGGTCCAAACGGGAGGTGCGGTTACAAGTACATCCTTTAGGGTGCTATGAGCTTTCTGCATGGTAGCGATTATGTCCAATGGAAGACTATCTGTTATTTTATATTTTTGAACAAAGGGTATAAAAGCCGGACTTTCTATGACTATTTTGATGCTATCTGGAAAAGGGGAACCAATGGGTAAACTGACCCTGTTTGTATCGGAAACAAAGCGATAGGTAATGATGCTATTGTTGGTGGTACGCAATATTTTTAGAGTAAAAGGTTTGAGGGCTGCCCCATTGCTATCCAATACCTGCACCCTTATATCTTTGGTTTGTGCACTTGCCATTGTGGTAGATAACAGGAAGAACATCAATTGACAAAGACATTGGCTGGTATATTGTTTAGCAGGATTTTTCATTATTGCGTCATCTTGGTTGTATATGGCTTTAAAGTACTTCTAAAAATGAAATTTCCATCAAAACATTCGGGCCAAAAAGTTTCATCAGGAATGTTTAATTCTGTTGTATAGGATAATAAGGAGTAAGTTGAGGCTCCTTGTAAATGATGACCTTCTACCAAAAGGCCGGGCAAATCGTATAAACCACTTGTAAAACCTGGAATGGGTATACCGGGTGCAAACCAAACATCCCAAATCAGTTCATTTTCTTTGTTATACAGTTTTGCATGCTCGCATTCAATACCCTGAATGGTTTTGGCTTCATTTAAGAAAATCCAGGGTTGGAATGGACGAATAAATTTAAAGTAGGTTCTTTGGCCATCGCAAACAACTAGTTTTTCATTTAAAGAGGATGGCGGATTATGTATAAAGGTTCTTTTGATTAATGAATCAAAATCTACTGTTTCCAAAATTTGTTTTTTTGCAGCAGATAGTATTTGTTGCCCATTTACCTGATAGTCAACAGGCTTGTATTTTATGATGCCATCCGGGTATTTTTCAAGGTATTTGGGTTCCCGGTAAGAGTATACCTTATTCTTTTTTAGATATACATGCCATGTAAATGGTACATTAGGTAAATTAATAAATTTTAATTCGGAATGACTAAAAGGTGAAAAAACTATATCGTAGGTAGCATAAATATTTTGAGAAAATACCTCTGATGAGCCTAAACTTGAAAGAATTAACGCTAGAAGTAAACAACCCATTTGTTTTGCATGGATTATATGGAATTTACTGTTTTTCATTTTAGGATGGTATTGAAAAAGAAAGATAGAGGAATCACCTGAGTTATTGCGTCATTTTGGTTGTATAAGGTTTAGCTATTCCTATTAAGGAAAAATTTCCATGGAAACATTCCGGCCAAAAAGTTTCATCAGGAATATTTAATTCAGTTGTATAGGATAATAAGGAGTAATTTGATGCTCCAGGTAAATGATGACCTTCTACTAAAAGGCCGGGCAAATCATATAAGCCATTCGTGAAACCCGGAATGGGTATGCCGGGTGCCAACCAAAGGTCCCAAATAAGTTCATTTGCTTTATTATACAATTTTGCATGTTGGCATTCAATACCCTGAATGGTTTTGGTTTCATTTAAGAAAATCCAGGGTTGGAAGGGGCGAATTAATTTAAATGACTCTCTTCTTCCATCACAATCTTTTTGTTTCCCGTTTAAAGTGGATGGCGGATTATGAAAAAAAGTTCTGCTAATTAAGGTATCAAAATCCACTGTTTCCAAAATTTGTTTTTTTGCAGCAGATAGTATTTGTTGCCCATTTACCTGATAGTCAACAGGCTTGTATTTTATGATGCCATCCGGGTATTTTTTAAGGTATTTGGGTTCCCGGTAAGAGTATACCTTATTCTTTTTTAGATATACATGCCATGTAAATGGTACATTAGGTAAATTAATAAATTTTAATTCAGAAGGGCTATAGGGAGAAAAAACTATATGGTAGGTAGCATAAATATTTTGAGAAAATACCGCTGATGAGCCTAAACTTGAAAGAATTAACGCTAGAAGTAAACAGCCAATTTGTTTTGCATGGATTATATGGAATTTACTGTTTTTCATTTTAGGATGGCATTGAAAAAGAAAGATAGTTGAATTACCTGAGTTATTGCGTCATCTTGGTTGTATATGGTTTTAAAGTACTTCTAAAGGTAAAATTTCCATTAAAGCATGCAGGCCAAAAAGTTTCATCAGGGATGTTTAATTCGGTTGTATAGGAAAGTAGTGATAAGTTTGTAGAAAGGCTTGGGAGGAAACATTCAACCAATAAGCCAGGTAAATCGGTTAGGCCAAGTACGAAACCTGGGATAGGTATACTTGTGGCAAACCAAGCATCGCATATCAATTCGTTTGTGGAGCTATAAAGTTTAGCATGTTGGCATTCTATTCCCTGAATAGTTTTGGATTCATCTAAAAATATCCATGGTTGGTAAGGCCGGATGAACTTAAAATATTCTCTTCGACCTTCACATGGTACTGTTTTTCCATTGAATGTAGGAGGAGGATTATGAATAAAGTATCTGCGAATGAGAGAATCGAAGTCAATGGTTTCCAAGTTTTGTTTGGGTTCTATAGAAAGGAAATGATTTATCTGCTGATTTGTTCCTTCAATGGTATATTTCATGTTTCCATCCGGGTATTTTTCCAGGTATAATGGCTCATCGTAGGCATAAACTTTAAGCTTTTTGACGAAAACATGCAGTTTATATTCGATTATAGGGATACTTATGGATTTTCCTTCAATAACACTCAATCCCTTTACTTTACGGGAATAAGTAGCATAAATGTTTTGTCCACTTACTGAAAGACAAAATATATTTAATATTAGAATTAAAAAAATTATAGAAATTCTATTGGGTTTATTTGTTTTAATTTTTAATTGCATGATATTAATTACTTTAAATTATTTTTTAGATTGGAAAACCTCTGTTCGAAGGTTAAAAAAAGGAAATTATTTTACTATTCTGGGGGACAAATTGGAACTTGGCTATTTGCCAATGCTATAGCCCCTATATGAGCACATTGTAATGCAGCAAATTCTAGACCATCACAGCTTTCTCCAGTTACAATGCAAGTTTTTGTAGCAGTACTATATGATGGTATTCCATTACAATCAAAAAATAGTACAGTATGCTCAGAAGTACTGGATCTTTGGCAAGGTAAAAGTTCTTTTTTTTCAAGGTTTTTGGCCACTATCGGCGGTTCTGTTTCTTAAGCGGTTGCCTGCAGGTTTGAGGAGGCAACTAATAAAAGACACACGAGTGCCACGAAAGATCGAAGGATTTTTTTGACATTTGTTTAAATTTAGAAGTTTCGAACAGAGATTTTTACAATACATATATATATATTAGAAAATTCAAATTTTTCTCCCTCAATTTTAAAAATAATTTTTTCTTCGATCCCTGATTTTTGGTATTTTATACTGTAAAATTGTTCATTTAAAGAAGAAAGGGTATAAGAAGTATGGATTGTTTTAATAAAATTCGCTTTATTCCAAAGGTTTCTATCTCCAGGCATTTCCTACACCCATTAGGCTCTTATCGTGTAAGCCTCCACTAAGTAATTCCCCAATCGCCCCAATGAATCAAATCCCAATTTCAATAGCTATCGGAGCCAAAATCCCTTAATACTCAATTAACTTAATCCCTTAATTAACCAATCACTCCATCCACTTAATTAACCTAATTAACTCAATTAACCTATCCCTGTTTTCTTGTTATTTGTATTTGGCTGCTAGCTTTGGTTCCGATCCCGATCCCGAAATTTCTGGACTGTCTGGACTATCGGAATTGGAATTTTTCTTATTGGATTTTTCCCTTCGGGATTTTCTTCTTGTAATTTTTCCCCTTAATCCCTCAATTAACCCAATTCACTTAATTCCTTTTTGGTTCCGATTTTTTCGGAATTGGAATTTTTCTAATTGGAATTTCTCCCACTTAATCCCTCCATTCACTTAATCAACTCAATACCTTAATCTACCAATTAACCTAATTCCTAATCACTAATTAACCTAATCCCTAATCCCCAATCCCTACTCCCTCCCCCTCACGCCAACCGATACATTTTCCCCGGCATTCTAATGACCACACCTTGTAGTTCAAGACTTAGTAAGGCTCCTGCTGTTACAGAGGGATTCAACCCGGTTTTCAAGTTGAGTTCGTCGATCGGGAGTTGTTCCTGCTGATTCAGTATATCCACAATGATTTTTTCCGAAGGGGTCAATTCAATAAAAAGACTGCGCTGCACTTTGGGCTTTTTTTCGGGGAGCGGTTGCCAGTTCATGGCTTCGAGTAAATCGTTTCCATTACTGATTAGCCCGGCCTTGTTTTGCCGGATCAACAAGTTGCATCCCTGACTTTTTTGATCCTGCACCCTGCCCGGGAAGGCAAATACATCGCGGTTGTATCCTATTGCTAAATCAGCAGTGATCATGCTTCCCCCCTTTATGTCGGTTTCTACTACAATCGTGGCATCGCACAACCCGGCAACTACCCGGTTTCTTGTGGGGAAATTATGTCTGTCGGGTTTGGTACCTATAGGAAATTCGGTGAGCAACCCGCCGCCCTGTTCCATCATTGTTTTTGAGAGTCTTGCGTTCTCTGGGGGATAAAGCGTATCCATACCATGCGCCAATACGCCCACCGTTGGGCAGTTATTTTTAATGCAGGCTTTGTGAGCGAGGGTATCTATTCCAAAGGCCATCCCGCTTACAATCAGGATATCGTGTTTGCTGAGGGTTTCTACCAATTCTTCGGTAAGCTGTCGCCCGTAATCGCTGTTGCTTCGGGTACCAATAATATTCACTATGCGGCTTGCATTGAGGTTGGCGGTGCCTTTGTAAAAAAGCAGGGTAGGGGGATCGTAGCAATTGAGCAACCGCTTCGGATACCCTTCCTCTTTCAAATACAATACTTCAATTTGGTGCTTCTGCAAATAAGCCCATTCGTTATCGCAGGCTTCAAAATTGCTGAAGCCACGAATCTGAGCGGCTTTCATTTCCGAAATGCCGTCTACAACGGTTAATTGTTTTTTGGAGGCTTTAAAAATAGCCTCTGCTGTTTCAAAATGATCGGACAGTGCTCTTGCAAGCACCGTACCAATCTGAGGCACCCTTGTGAGCGCTATCCGGTAAATGGACTCGGGGTAATTCAACACATACTGTTTTAGGTACCGCCAAGATACACTAAAACCCGGTTACTTTTATTTCCGTTCTGCGGTTTTTGGCCCTGCCTGCTTCGGTACTGTTGTCTGCCACCGGCTGACTGCTTCCATAACCCTTGTACCGGAGTCTTTCTGAAGCAATGCCTTTGGAAACAAGGTATTCCACGACCGCCTTCGCCCGGTTGGTACTGAGTTTCAGGTTGTCGGCTGCATTGCCAATATTATCGGTATGTCCGCCAATTTCAATCTGCAGGCTGTTGTTTTCCGAAAGCAGGGTCACCAATTTATCCAGTTCGGTAAACGAGGAGGGTTGCAATTTGAAGGCGTTTGTTTCAAACAGAATATTTTTCAAGGCCATCCCGGCATTTACCTTGATCGGTTCAAGCGGGATGTCTTTTTTGAAATTGCTGTCCAAAGCCGCCCCTTCGAGGTCGAACTGATCGCTGTAGTACAAATAGCCTTGCCGGCTTACAGTGAGCGAATAGGATTTTCCTACAGGCAACGTAATCAAATAGCGCCCGGTTTCATCAGTTACTACCCTCTGCGTCCAACTGCTGTCGCTCAGGCTTTTCATTACAATAGCAGAAGGCAATCCCTTGCCGGTGGTTTGATCGTACACCCTGCCCTGCACCCATTGGGTTTGCAGGGCCCGGGCGTATTCGGGCAATTCAAAGCGATACAAATCAAGCCCGCCGCGGCTATCGGTTCGGAAACTTGAGAAATAAGCGGTTTTGCCATTGGCAGCCACAATCAGGCTGCCATCCTCATCCGTGGTATTGATGGGGTATCCGAGATTTTCGGGTCTGCCCCAACTGCCATCGGGTTGACGTCTTACAAGATAAATATCGCTGCCCCCATAGCCGGGGTGACCGCCCGAAGTAAAATACAGGGTTTGATTGTCGGCATGTATAAAAGGGGCGAGATCATCGGCCGCCGTATTGATGCCGGCGCCCATATTCATAGCAAGACTCCAACGTCCGTTGGGTTGTCGTTCGCTGAAATATAAATCCTTTCCGCCATAACCACCGGGCCGGTTGCTGCTGAAAAACAAGGTTTTTTTATCGGGACTGATACAGGGGCTGCTTTCCCAGAAATCGGTATTGATAGCAGTGCCGAGATTGAAAGGTTCGCTCCACCCCGACGGTGTAGCCTGACAATAATATATATCAAAATCTCCGAGTCCTTTTTGTGGAAAATTGCCGGCAAAAAACAGCCAATCCCCATCCGGCGACATCTGAATGCCGCCCTTGGAGGGCTCCTCGTTCAATGCTCCGGTAATTGGTGTAGCGGCACCATATTGTCCGTTAGGTTGCAAACGGCTGCTGTAAAAATCTTCGCGAATGCCCTGCATCAAGCGGGTAAAAACAAGCAAACTGTCGTCGATGGTAAAGGAGGGATAATATTCGCTTCTTGAGGAGTTGATGCTGTCTCCCAAATTTCTCGGATCGAATACAAAACCGTCAGCATGGTTCTTTTTAAAATTAATCGCAAACTGATAGGTTTTGATGCGGTAGGCTACGGCTCTTCCTGCCCGGGTATCCGGATTTACGGCAGCAGCATAGCGTTGTGCGCTTTCAAAAGCTTCTTCAAAACGCCCGGCACCTGCCAGATTGATGGCAAAAGGCAATTGCATGTCTTCGCTGTACACGCTATCGAGTTGCCAGGCCGTTTCAAAAGCAATAATGGCGCTGTCGTACATTTTCTTTTCGCCATAGGCACTCATCAGGCTCAGCCAGGCTTCCACATAGCGGGGTTCCTGTTTCAGCGCAATATGCAATAAGGCCTTGCCACTCGCCCATTGTCCGCTGCGCAGCTGATCGATCGCAGCATGGTAAGCAAGCTGCGCTTTTTTATTCACACTTTCGGGATTGTACCATTGAGCTTGCCCTATACCGGCCAATAGCAGGGTAATCAGCGCAAGCATGTATTTTTTTATCATGAATAGCATTAAAACGATTAAAGGTAAAAGAATAATATACCCGCGTTGATTTCAGATTCTTAAAGTTGTGCTTTCAATTCCTCAGGATTTGTTAAATGGAAAAGTTCTGACAGAAAATTTCAAAAAAAGAAACACTGTTGCAAAAAATTAAATAGTTTTGCCTCAGCATGGCACATCGCATCCGTCTTTTGATCCACTTATTTTTATGGCAGACAGTTTTTTCTTTGCTGCCGCAAGATAGCCTGGCACAGTGTACGCTGCGTTTCAGTGGCCGGGTGCTTGATGCGGATACCCGGGCACCACTCAGGGATGCTTCGATTGAGATGGAAGGAGGGGCCAAAATATCGACGGATTCCAATGGAAATTTTTTGATCAATGGGGTTTGCCCCGGCCGCATAGATGTGGTAATCAGCCATGTGGGTTGCATTACCCAAACCTATCATTTTCACCTGAAAGAAGATTTTTACAGCGAATTTTCATTACCACACGCTGCCAACGAATTGTCGGAAGTGGTGGTGGTGGGGCAGGGCAAAGTGTCACAATCGGGTTTTTCGCAGCAGGTAAGCGGTATGGCACTCGACCGCACCCGGGGGCAATCGCTTGCCGAATCGATGCAGCAAGTAACCGGGGTTTCGATGTTGCAGACCGGTACCAATATATACAAACCAGTGATTCATGGACTGCATAGCAACCGCGTCATCATTTTAAATAACGGCATCCGGCAGGAAGGGCAGCAATGGGGCAGCGAACATGCCCCCGAAATTGATCCCTTTATTGCCAACCGCATTTCGGTAATTAAAGGTGCCGCTTCACTCCGTTATGGCAGTGATGCGATTGGGGGTGTGGTGCTTGTAGAGCCACGTTTGCTGCCGGTATTGCCCGGCACTTCGGGCGAAGTAAATATCGCCGGTTTTTCCAACAACCGTCAGGGCGTATTATCGGCAATGATGCAAGGCAATGTGGCCAAATATCCCGGCTTTGCATGGCGCCTGCAGGGCTCGGTAAAAAAAGGCGGCAATGCCCGAACCCCCGATTACCGGCTCGCCAACTCAGGCATTGAAGAATATAATTTTTCCGCTACTGCGGGCAAACAAAAACCCGGCAAGGGCATTGAACTTTTTGTAAGTCAATTCAATACCAAACTCGGCATTTTCTCGGGCTCGCATATTGGCAATGTAACCGATCTCGTGAATGTCATCAACAGCGGGCAACCTCCGGAATATGTCCGAGATGCGGGATTTACCTATAAAATTGATCGTCCTTATCAGGAAATTCAACATACGCTTGGCAAGATCAAGGCTTTTAAAAGAACCGGGGATATCGGGAGACTCAATTTGCTGCTGAGTGTGCAGCACAACAAACGGAAGGAATTTGATTTGTTGCGGTTTTCGGGTTCAAGCAGCGAACCCCAATTGGATATGGATCTTGTAACGATTGGTACCGACGTAGTATGGGATCATTTTGCCGGGGAAAAATGGCGGGGTACTGTTGGGGTAAACGGGTCCTATCAGCGCAATCTCTACTTCAACCGGTTTTTTATACCCAATTATCAGGCGCTGAACGGCGGGGTATTTGTTATTGAAAAATATACGGTGGGCAAGTGGATGCTAGAGGGCGGTGTTCGATACGATTTGCGTTCTATTGTAAATACCGACCGCAACAATGGATTTAACTATGGAGATAAACACTTTAAAAGTTTGTCTGCAAATGGGGGGGCTACCTACAGGCTGAATGAGCACTGGAAGGCGGAAACAAGCATTTCCACCGCCTGGCGCGCACCGCAGGTAAATGAATTGTACAGCGATGGGTTGCATCATGGGGCAGCACGTATTGAAAAAGGCAACGAATCATTGAAGCCCGAAAGAGCAAACAGTCTGATGGCGGGTTTGGTGTATGAGGATGCCAAATTGAGTGTGGATGCCGGCGTGTACTATAAGCGCATTGATGATTTTATTTTTCTGCGCCCCGATTATCCGCCACAATTAACTATTCGGGGGGCCTTTCCTTCTTTTGTTTACGAGCAAACGAATGCGCGGCTTTCGGGGCTGGATTTTTCGGTAAAATATATTTTCAATCCCCATATTATTTATACCGGAAAAGCCTCGCTGCTTCGGGCATGGGATCGCACACAGAACGACTGGCTGGTGCAAATGCCTGCCGATCGTTTTGACAACGATTTGGAATATCAGTTTTCTGATCTCAGACAATGGAAACAAAGTTATATCCGGCTGAGTGTACATACAGTATTGGAACAAACCCGTTTTCCGGAAACCGGAAATATTGAAGTAACCAAACCGGATGGTACGGTTACTATGGAAGCGGATTATGCTTTGCCACCGGCCGCTTATAATCTGGTTGGTATAGAATGGGGTACGACCTATGCCTTTAAAAAGCAACCGGTTCAATTCATGCTGGGAGCATCCAATCTTTTTAATAAAACCTATCGCGATTACCTCAATGCTTTTCGCTATTTCAGCGACGACATGGGGCGTAATATCTATTTGAAAATAAAGATACCGATCGGGTCTTCGCTCTAATGTATTTATAATCTATAACATATATTTCTACTATGAACCATCTAACCAAATTTGCCCTTTTGTTATTTGCAAGTGTCTTATTGGTTGCGGGTTGCCGCAAGAAGGAAAGCAGTTCGGAAAATGAAGGTGAGTTGATCACCACCATCAACCTGAAGTTTACCCCCGTTTCCGGCGGCGCTTCCCAAACTTTTACCTTTCGCGATGTAGATGGCGAAGGCGGTGCTGCTCCGTCGCGTTTTGATGAAATCAGCTTGGCAACGGCTACGGCTTACCGCTTAGAAATGGAACTGCTCGACGAATCTAAAACCCCGGCAGAAAATATTTCAGAGGAAGTAGCAGCAGAAGGGGATGATCATCAGTTTTATTTTGTTCCCGGTGGTGGTATAGCGCTGACCATCAATAGCCTTGATACGGATACGAATGGCTTACCGCTTGGCTTAAACAGTACCTGGACTACAAGTACTACCGGTAATGGCACCGTATTGATTGTGCTGAAACACAAGCCTGGTTTCAAAGCAGCCGGCGATCTGATTACCGTGGGGGAATCGGATGTGGAGATTTCGTGGCCGATCCGCGTACAATAAGCATACTCTTAAGATTTTATTCTTTTTCCATAACAAGGATGGTATCATCCGGATCTCTTGCAACCCCGTTCAGGTGTATCACTACCTGTCCGTCGGGGACGATTGTAAAGCGAACCGGTTGGCCATCCTTGTAGGTTTTAAGCTGTTTTATTTTAAAAGGTACCGGTAATAAAATTTGTTCGGAATTTCGGTCGAGTATATGCAGATAGTATTTTTTGCCTGTTTGGGTAATAGCTCCCCAGGGTTGTGGCGACAAGTAGCCTCCGTTGGTACCGTAAATGGTTTTTCCGTTGGTCTTTAGCCAGGTACCTATTGCGGTTAATCGTTCCCTGAATTCGGGTTGAATGTTGCCATCGGGCATCGGTCCGATATTCAGCAGAAAATTGGATCCGTATCCCGCTGCCTTTACCAGCGTATGTATCAGTTCGCGGGTAGATTTATAATTCCGGTCCGTGATATTGAACCCCCAGCTTCCATTGATGGTTTCACAGGTTTCGAGCGGTACGGCATTGCTGACCGGTGCGCCGCCAAAACCCGTCGTGTTTCCACCGGGCAGGTCTTTTTCAAACATCTGAAAATCTTCGCCAGGCAGGATGTCGAGATGATGGTTGTTGCCAACCATACAGCCGGGTTGCAGCCGATGTATGAGGGCATACAGTTCCTCGTACTGCCAGTCAATTTTTGAAGTGCTTTTTTTGTCGTGATCGTTTTCCAGTTGATCCCAGTGTCCATCGAACCAGATACCGCTGATGGGGCCGTAACCGGTCAGCAATTCGGTAAGCTGCTTTTTCATAAAAGCAAAATAAGTAGGCCAGTTACTTTTTTCGGTACGACCGGTTCCTTGTCCGGTGCGTCCGGTTTCATAAGGGTAATCGCTGCGGTACCAGTCGAGCAGCGAGTAGTACAGAAACAGTTTTAGGCCTTGCTGCCCGCAGGCTTCGGATAGTTGTTTCAGGATGTCTTTGCCATAAGGCGTATACATGATGTTCCAGTCAGCGGCTTTGGTATCCCAAAGACTAAACCCATCGTGATGCCGGGTAATAAAAGTGATGTATTGCATACCGGCTGCTTTGGCAGTGGCCACCCATTTTTGCGCATTAAAAGCCTGCGGATTAAAAAAGGCCTGCAACCGGGAATAGTCGGTCCCTTTTATGTTCCGGTTATTCATCACCCATTCGCCGGCTCCCAATACACTGCTTGGGCCCCAATGGATAAACATACCAAACCGCGCACTATCGAACCAGGTTCGGGTTTGCAGATTGGCTGCCGTAGGTTGATAACCGGTTTGTGCTTGTGCAGCAAATCCCCTGAAGAACAGGGTGGTGAGCAGTATGCATACTATTTTCATATGTTCATTTTTAGTGCGCAGGCTTTGCCTGCTTGTTTTTATTTGTCATATGGATCCGAACCTTCGGATCCCTGATGATCATTTGTGCTGGGTGTGCTCCGGCTCGTGGGGATTTCATATGTTCATTTTTAGTGAGTCTCTAAGCTGTAGAGACTGGTTTTTAATTGCCATGTTTTAATCCCGGCTGTCCGGGATGGAATCCCCAATGATCATTTGTGCTCGGGTGTGTGGCAGGTCCGAACCTGCGGACCGAACCTTCGGACGTGGGCATTTCATAGCCTTGGTTTTTTTGGATCCCTGTTGGAAAGTGGTTTCGTAAACCTAAGTCATTTTTTTAAAGAAATGCAGAAGCCCTTGCATTGATCCCATATTTTGTTAAATCCCTTTTGGGTTTCAGAGCTCGTTTTGCTTTTCCTGTATCTTTAATTTGTTAATCTGAGGCCGGGAAAGGTTCTAACATACTTTTCGCTGTGCTCAGCCGTTGATGATCCCTACAGAAACCATCCGCATGCAATCCATATTTTGCCGTTTTTCTCAAAAAAATCAAAAGCTGATTTTTTTTGTGCTTTTCTGGGGTATCACTGCGGGTGGAAGCCTGATAGCGCAACCGATTTCGGGGGTATGGCGCGGAAAAATTACCCGGGGTAGTGGGTTGCGGCAAAGCAGTCAAACGGTAGAGATAAAATTTATTAAAGAAGGGGACAGTCTGCGCGGCACTTCCTACTACTATGGCTCGGGCAAAAGTTATATACGGTATGCCATCAAAGGTTGGTTTGATCCGGAATACAATACGGTACATTGGAAAGATTACAACATGATAGAAATGGTGCCTGGCCGGCCCAAGGATGCCAAACAATTCGCCGAAACCATGGAAGCCGAAGCCGATTTTAGTTGTCCCGATGGCCGGACGATGCGATTGGATGGCAATGCTCAGTTGGGTACCGAACCCTCCATGAAACTGGAACTGCGCAAAACGGAGGGATCGCTTTTTCCCGATGAATGGGACCCCATTATTGAGGGTTATTTTGTAGGGATGGCGCAAAAGGAATTGATTGACAGTGTATGGCTGATAGCCTCGGAACCCTATATTCCTAAAAAAACCGAGGAAATCATTCGGGGCGGAGATGTAGCCAAAACAATACCAAAGGAAACCCCTGTACCTGTAGTGGTTGAAAAGCCTGTCCCCTTTAAGCCGGTACCGTTGCCTCCGCCCGATGTAGTGGTGGCGAAGCCTAAAGAAGACGATACTCCTCCACCACAAAAAACGGAGCCTGTTTTGGTGAAAACGGAAACCCCTCCTGTTGAAAATCCAAGACCGAAGGCCGTTTTGCCGCCGGCAAAAACCATGGATTCCACTGCATTGGTGGTCAATCGCCTTCCGGAAAATCCGGTACCGTTACCTCCGCCCGATGTGGTGGTGGAAAAGCCTAAAGAAGAAGGCTTAGCTCCTGTGCAGAAAACGGATCCGGTTTTGGTAAAAACAGAATCCCCTCCTGTTGAAAATCCAGGATCGAAGGTTGTTTTGCCCCCGGCAAAAACCATAGACTCTACAGCATTGGTGGTAAACCGTCCTCCGGAAAAACCGGTAACAACGCCGGTAAAAGAAAAGCCTGAAGTGGTGACAGTAAAACCGCCGCCGCCGGCACCCCCGGTTGCTGTGGCCAAACCGCCTGCACCTAAGCCCAACAATGCACCGCCTGAGGATTATACCTCAATTATAGAAAAAGCCAATGCCAAACGCGAACAGGAAAAAGCAAGGGCTACACCACCTCCACCACCACCCGCAAAGCCAGTCGTAGCAGAACCGCCGGTTGTAGTAAGCGCACCGCCGGTGGAGCAACCCAAACCGGTGGTGACAAAACCGGCACCGCCTAAGGAAGTAGCTATCACCAACCCGGTGATGGAACAGGCTTTTACCATCCGCAAAAAAGTAGTGCAAAAAGAAATTCCGGTTTTAGGCGATTCGATTGAACTGCGGTTTTACGACAATGCCGAGGTAGATGGCGACAGCATTTCGCTTTTCCTCAATGGCAAAGTGATGTTTCAACATGTACGGTTAGATGTGCGGCCCTATATCTTCAAAATATCGGTCCTCGATCTGCCGCTTGAAAGCGAACTGACGATGGTAGCCGAAAACCTCGGTGCCATCCCGCCCAATACCGCTTTTATGGAAGCTTTTGTAAAAGGACAGCGCTATACCGCAAGGCTGGAAAGCACGGAGAATAGCAGCGGGGTGATTAAGTTGGTGAAGAGGGAGTAAGAGGGGTAGGGGGAGACTGATGAAATGCGGAGTGGTTCAATCATGGTTTGCATGAAAGGGTTGTGTTTGGCCGGTAAAGACCCAATAGTTTGGCTAAATAAAAAAGTGAATTGTCGATCGAAAAAACGTTTGAGATTATATCTTGCCCTTGCAATAGTTTTTCTTATCTAATTATTGGTCTAAGAAAAAATCCTCGTCTAAATGTTTGATATCAATTGTATGTTTGATTTGAACTCCTATATTGTATTCGTGCATTAAATCAACTAACTTATTACCATCAATCAGGATAATTTTATGGTGGGCATCCTTTGCCTTTTGAACTGCAGCCTGGTCGAATTGAGAAGTTGTTACGAACACTCCCTTATTAGTATCTCCACTCATAGCACCAATAAAATTTCTTATGTCTTTTTCTCGTACTTTATTTTCCGTAAATCGTTTAGCCTGAATATATATTTTATCCAACCCTAATTTATCTTCATTTATTATTCCATCAATACCACCGTCTGCTGACTTACTTGTTTCAATAAAATCGCCATATCCCATTTTATTTAAAAGCTTTAATATTACTTTTTCGAAAAAATAAGGGTCAATCGTTTTTAACTTTTGCAATAGGTCACTTTTTATCTCATGTTCAATTCTTTTGAATCCCTCGTCAATTAAATCCTGCGGTGTGGAGTTTTTCAATTCTTTTGATTGGGTAGAACTTTTTAATGTTTTATTATTTTCCTCTTGATAAAAATCCAATAATGACTTTTCTTCTACGAGCCCCTTTAAGCTCAATTCATTTTTTTGGTTTAAGCCTTTTGCAGTAACCTTGACAAATCCTCTTTGGGGATATTCAATAAATCCACCCTTTTTCAGATAAGATTTGCCCCATGCAATTCTGTTTTTAATTAATAAATCTCCTGATTTAGTTTTTTCTCTAAGCTGCTCAGGAGTAAGCTCTGAATAAAATTTGGTAATTACATTTTTGTAAAGATCATTTGAATGAATGGTCTCTCCATTTTTTAGAATGTCAAGAATCGGGTTAAAAGTTTCGTGGAATTTAGGAATCTCCATAATAGTTATGTTTGATATTGATTTCAAATGTACCTTATGATATTATAATTCAATAATTTATTTTTAACTTTAGTTTACTTCCAATTCTTCGAAAAAGGGTAGGGTTTTTTGAAATATAGAGTATTTTAATTATTGATTGAACCACTTTTGAAGTTATTATTCCGCGGAATTATATAGAATACCCAGGTTTGTAAGGTTATTGGTAATTGTGGTCTCAATCTACAAGATTGTGTAGGAGTTCGGGAGTATTGTCGGTGGACACCAACCATTAGTGTGAAAGTGAGTTGGAGGGAGAGGTATAGAATAATTTTGTCGAGAGAAGATAAAAAATTTGAAGTTAATTATTGTTTTGGTCAATATGTTGTCTGATTTTCTTCCAATCCTCAAGTTGAGTAGCAAAATTTCTGTTAGCAATCCCCAATTTTGAACAATGGTATACCACAAAAAGTTTCTTATTGTCTTCCAATAAAATTGGATTTGCATCTATAATTTCTTTCATTTTCTTTCGGTCAAGGTTATAAATTATAGAAACTACTTCATACGCTTTTGACCCCATTGCAATTATTGTCTTTGGTTCAATAAGCTGGATTAAAGGCTTTATAAATTTTTTCGCTGTGTCTGCATACCAGGATTTTTTTATTGGTGTCGCCATTCCACCTTTCTTTACGCCTAAAACTGCATTTGTAAAATAAAGTTTCGAATTAGTATTGGGATTATCTGAAGAGCCTATATCAATACCTAACTCTACAAAAAGGGACGATAGATTTAGGTTAGTTTCATTTTTAGGATTGTCTTTTCCATGATGCTTGATATAATAATCCTCGTCGCCAAAGTCTTGCCCAATAAGCAAAATGTCAGCCTTTAAGTTACCGTGCCAATGTGCCCATGCATTTAAATGTTCATCATAGGGTATATTTAATTCTGAGGGATTTGAAATTTCACTATCCTTAAATTTATACTCTTTCCGCTTGTCGACAAGATGCTTATAAAAAATTTGTTTTACTTCTAATGGATAGAGGCTTGTGTCCTTTAAAAGCAAGGTTAATGCTTGGGTAAGTACTTCGTTTGAATAATTGTCAATAAATTTTAAATGGAAAGAAGTATGTTTTTGAAGTAAATTATTAATTAATGTTTTAAGGCCTTGATGTAAGTCTTTAGCAACATAAGCCTTATTGAGCTTTTCGTAAAACTTACAATAGTCAATTGTTAATTGCCCCAATGAAAAACCGTTTTCAATTACTTTCTGTAAAGTTGCAATTTTCTGCTCCATTGTTGTGTCGGAAAACTCCGAGCTTCCCGGATCAAAGCAGTCACGAAGGGTAGGGTTTGCAATTTTAAGTTTCTCTAGTTTTTCTGTGTAGGTTAGCATAAAGTAAATGGTCAGTGATAAATGTTAACTAGCGCATCTCACCCGCAACAAGTAAAATTTATAATTTCGGGTCTCTTACAAATGTAGGGGCTTCACAACATGTTTTTGGGAATATTTATTGAGCGTTTTATTTTCAAAAGGAGGGGTTTCCGACCACCTTCTTTTTTCGTCGGTGATGTACCCCTTAACCGGATAAAAGAATGAACTACAACTATGCAGAGACTTTACTCAAAGATGGCAGAGGTTTGAATTGCTTTATAGATCGGTAGGAAGAGCAGCTACTAGTGTGGGAGGAGTTTTGGTGTATGGTTGGTGGGGAGCACAACGAATAGTGTGGGTAGGAGTTTGGGTGTATGCCCGATGGACACCAACCATTTCTGTGGGTATGCTTTGGAGGGTGGGGCATTGTAGGTGGGTTCTTAAATCCATAACTTTTTAAATTAGCGCAGCTTTTTTTGCTGCCAATCTTGCAATAATGATGCTCGCAACTTCTACCCGCTTTTTTACAAACTCCCTTTGTATTTAGATGGTCAGCAAGCCGGTGTTACCTGCATTACAGAGCCGCTCATCGAGGTTTTTATTAGGGTAGTTAACCCGCTTAGTGCTGTTTTATTTCGTTATTCAATGGGCACATCGAAACTGCCGTTTAAAGTGATGGATTCCCCATTTACACCAAAACCTATATATACCTTTACATTATTTATCGTCCCAACACACCTGGTGTCAACCCGGGAAATAGTGATAGTTCCTTCGGAATTTGAGGTATAACTTTTCATCACACGATCAGCCCCTTGGACAAGATAGAATAAGACAAGGCTTTCAGCATTATTTATACTTAATGAGTAAGTCCCCGGAACTGGTTTTAGTTTTAGAATGCTCCCAATACTTGTGCCAAAATGAACATCGCTATAATAATACGGCTGGCCGGTTTGGCTTGAAGTGTCGGCTCTAAAACCCCAATCTCCTGCGAAATTATATACATAGGATCGACTAAAACTTACACCATTTATAACTGTTGTACCCCTTAAAGGAGGCAATGCCGTAAATCCATTTTTGATGGCTTCACCACCAGGGGTTTTAACAGATACATTTCCAGATAACCCGCCCGAAGGAACTACTGCTGTAATGGTATTATTATTAACAATTGTATAAGAATAGGCTGCAATGCCTCCAAAACCCACGGCAGTTGTACCTGAAAAATTGTTTCCGGTAATCGTTACCATTGTACCCGGAGCTGCAGAAGTGGGTGAAAACGCGGTAATAGTAGGAGCGGGTAATATAATGGTAAATCCAGCGAGGCTCGATTCTCCTCCGGAGCCGGAAATTTTTACATCCCCGGAATTTCCCTGGCCAACTATGGCTGTAATGGTGCTGTTATTTACTACAATAAAACCGGCAGCAGCTACCCCACCAAAACTAACGCTCGTAACAAGACTCGCGTTACATACTTTTAGCGTAATTACACCTCCGGGTGCCGATGACGCGGGAGAAAAGGAAGAGAGAGAAGGGCTAAATGAAATGGGTTGTTTTACAAAAAGAATGTCCTTTCCATTGTTACCTGTTTCTGAAAAATAGAACCTTGTAGGACTCGAATAAATCATGCTGCCAAACCGGTTCTGATTTTGCAGGGTCAAAAAGCCAAATCCCCAACCCGGACGTTGCGGTAAAGTGGCTGTATTGCAAATCAGGCAATCGGGCATGGGGCCAATTTCAACTTTGAAATCACATGTGCCTTCATTCGACACGGGGCTGCTTACCACGCCGGTTGTGTTGTCTTTTCTTTGGCCGGTACCCAATTTTGTCTGTGCCCATGCAATGGATTGGGAATTTTGTTTGTACTGCTGATAAATATTCAGTGAATTACCAATGGTGCCTCCATAAATTACCTGCGGATCTACAGGTGGAATGCGCAGTTTGATATTTTTTCCGGTATTATCATTTGCACTATACCAATCGCCCGAAAAATCTGCAAATACCTGCGACGAATACCAGGGGCCAATATAATTATCATGCACTACGCGCCAGCGGCCTAAACCTTCTTTTACAGAGATCAGTGTGGTTCCCTCTGCCCTTAATACCGTATTGTTTTCGGTTTCTACATTTACATTTTCTTCGGAGGTGGAAATCGTAATTCCGTAAGTACCCGTTGGCACACCTGCTGCCATTATTTCGTAGGGAACCATGCGGTACACCAGACCGTTTACAGATTCGGAGGTGCTACCCGCCTGTGTGAAATACAGGGGATATTTCCCCCATTCGAGTACCACACTATAAATGCCCTGCGGTGGATTAATAATAGAAGAAGCTATTACGGCCGGCGACCATTCGCCCAGAACAGTTGAGTTAAAATTTTTATAGACCACTGCGGCACCACCACCCAAAAGCATCTTTTCACCCGCTGTAGCGGTGAGTATATAAAAACCATCTTCTATAACTAAAATAGCATTGGCATTATAGGCCTGTTGTAATTGATTATCGCGGAAAACAATCTTAACGGGATCGGGTAATTTCTGGCCAAGCCGGTTGAGTGCTATTGCATTTACTTTGTCAAGGTTTGCAGTATTTATGTACAACAAAGGCGCATCGAACCCAACAAATACGGGTTCATTGAGTAAGGGTGAACCGGAAGCAACTACGGCAACCTGAATATTGATTTTTTTACCTTGTGCATTGGTAGCAGTTACTGTACATATACCGGTTTGTTTGGCAATCACTTTTCCATCACTTCCAAAACTTGCTATATTGGCATTCGAAGTGGTGAAACTGAGACCGGTTGGAATGGAATCCGCCGTGTTTGCCGTTAATTGCCGGATGGTGAGGTATGCTTGCTCGCCCGGTAACATGATGAGTCCTGAAGTATTTGCAAACAATAATACCTCCGTAGGAGCAAGCGCTACTTTTTCAATCATTTTTTGTTTGCCGGCGATCTTTAACTTTTTACCCGGCTGTACGGTAAAGTTTGCAGCAGGTTTAATCAGTAAACTCCTTACGGTGGTATCCACATTTAAAGTTACGGAACCATTAAGAATTATCACATCGCTGCTTCCATCGGGTAAAGTGCTGCAACCCCAGTTGCCGGTATTATTCCATAGGGTATTAATGGCCCCCGTCCAGGTATTGGCAAAACGGATAAGGATGGTTTTACTATATTTTCCATTTACATTACAGCGATACTGATAACCATAAAAAGAGGAGGGTGCATTGGTTAATTGCAGGTTTCTTGAAGCGGCACCGGAATAGGTTGTATTGTTACTGATATTGGTAAAACCACTTCCCGTGTTTACCTGCCACCGGTAATTGCTTCCGGTTATTTCGGATGTAAAAATGGTATTGCTGCCGGGGCAAAGTTTGCGGGTATAAATCACGCCATCACGAATTGCAGTGCCACCCGGCGAAGTGACGGAAACAACACCGGAACTTCCAATACCAGCTATCGCTTTTATTTGTGTAGGAGAAACTACGGTAAAAGAAGCTGCCATAGTACCACCCAATGATACCGTATTTACATTGGTGAAATTGCTTCCGGTGATCAACACTTCCTCCCACTGCCCAATAATGGCCGGACTTACTGAACTAATAACAGGAGCTGAAATAAAACTGAAACCTGTTTTTGAACCAATCCCAATTGAAGAGGTAACACTTACGCTGCCAGAAGCCCCTTCGCCCACTACAGAAGTAATGGTGGTTGGATTAATGAGGGTAAATGTGGTGGCATTTACGGTTCCAAACTTAACATAAGCAACATCCTCAAAATTGGTACCTGTAATGGTAACCACGGTTCCCGTTGCACCACTTGCGGGCGAAAAGGAAGTGATTGTAGTTCCGGTATATACAAAGCCTGCAGCTGAGGCTACTCCTCCCGGTGTTGTAATATTTACATTTCCCGATGTACCAAAGGCAACTACTGCTTTAATGACATTCGCATTTTGTACGGCGAACCAACTGGCCGGGGTATTGCCAAAACTCACTGCTGTAGCTCCGGTAAACCGGGTTCCACTGATTAAAACAGTGTCACCGGATTTACCGGCAACGGGTAAAAAGGAGCTAATTGCCGGCGGTAGCACATAGCTGAATCCGCTTTTTGTGATCGTGCCTCCGGGGGTGGTAACACTTACGGAACCCGATGCTCCGGAACCTACTATTGCGGTGATGGTTGTGCTGTTTACAACAGAAAATGAAGTGGCTGGAATGCCACCAAAACTTACGGCCATTGCTCCCGAAAAATGGGTCCCCTTTATAGTAATGATATCACCCGATGTAGCACCTGAAGGTGTAAAACCAGAAATGGTCGGTTTGGAAATAAATACAAATCCTGATATAAATACATTTCCGAGAGGGGTACTTACCACAATATTACCACTACTGCCATTTCCTAGAACTGCTGTTATGGAAGATGGATTGACTATTGAAAATGAGGACGCAGGTATTCCCCCAAAACTTACAGCGGTAGCACCGGATAAATTGTTGCCGTTGATTGTAACCGTAGCTCCTGTTGGTGCCGAAGCAGGTGTGAAAACTGAGATACCGGTATATTGAAATCCGCTCTTGCTACCCACGCCCCCTGCTGCTGTAACTGTAATGCTGCCGCCTTGTCCATTGCCCACCACCGCGCTGATTTGGGTTGGGGAAATTAAAGTAAAGGACGCTGCATTTATACCTCCAAAGCTTACATTAGTAGTGCCATTGAAATTAGTTCCGTTGATCGTTACGACAGAGCCTGCAATAGCATTGGCTGGCGTAAAACCTGTAATGGTGGGAGGGGGGATAAAGGTGTAACCTCCCCGCGTTGCAATGCCGGCAATAGTTTGTACGGTTATATCATTATTAACCGGAGTAGTAGAAGCTACCACAGCATTAATAGTGGTATTGTTTATTACCGTAAATGAAGCCGCACTCACCCCTCCAAGTCGTACAAAGGTTGCCCCACTTAAAGAATTACCTTTTATAGTTACCTGTTGTCCGGCGCCTGCACTGGTTGGAGTAAAAGAATTAATAACAGGGGCAGATATATAGTTGAATCCTGCAATACTTGCACTCCCACCAAGGGTGGTAATGGAAATAACTCCCGATGTACCACCTGCAACATAGGCTGTAATTTGAGTATTGGAATTGTATGCAAATCGTAGCGCCGGAACGCCCCCGAAACTTACTGCCGTTACCGTTGACAAATTGGTTCCAAAAATGGAAACACTGATCCCTGTTGCAGCAGATGTTGGCGTGAAAGAAGTTAGAGTAGGTGCCTGGATGTAGATAAAGCCAGGGACGGATGCTGTTCCTCCCGGTGTTTGCACCTGAATGTCGCCTGATGCACCTGCGCCAACTGTTGCTTGTATGCTGGTGGGTGAATTTACTACAAAAGATGCTGCCACCCCACCAAATGTAACCCTGCTTACATTTACAAAATTAGTACCTGTAAGAGTAACAATGGTGCCATTTCCCCCTTGCCCATGACTATAATTTGTAATGGTTGGCGCCGGTAAAAATGTAAATCCCGGTTTGCTGCCTTCACCGTAAGGTGTTGTAACGCTTACAGCACCCGATAAAGCTGAAGGGCCGGGTATTGCAGATATGGTCGTTGAGTTTAACACGGCTTTGGACTGTGCATTTATGCCACCAAATTTTACGGCTGTAGCGCCGGTAAAGTTTGTGCCTTTAATAGTTACTGTGGTATTTGCGGAAGCACTGGCAGGGGTAAAAGAAGTAACAACAGGAGGCCCTGTATAGGTGAACCCTGACAATGTGACAGACCCGTTGGGTGTGGTTACTTCCACATTGCCACTTGCTCCGCTGCCCACCACTGCCGAGATATAAGTAAAATTAACTACAGTAAACGAAGATGCAGCCACGCCTCCAAACTTAACACTTGTTGCTCCTGTAAAATTATCACCAATTATGGCTACCGTTTTACCTGCACCTGAGGTTGTTGGTGAAAAGTAGGATATTAATGGTCCTGTATAATTAAAATTATTTATAGTCGCTGTACCGTTAGGTGTACCTACTATTATCTGCCCACTCTTCCCTTCCCCCACTACAGCAGTTATTTGGGTGGGAGAAACAACGGTTAAACCAGTTGCTGAAACACCGCCAAAAGTTACGTAGGAAGCATTTGTAAAGTTAGAGCCGGTAATGGTTACCGTTGTTCCTTTTTTTGCTGATGTTGGTGTGAAGGAGGAAATGAGTGGTCCGGTAAAAACAAATCCCGATTTTGATGTAAAACCACCAGTTCTAAACACGCTAACATCTCCTGATTTGCCTGCACCAACAACCGCTCTGATTACATTGTCCGACTCTACAAAAAATGATTGGGCCGTTTCTCCACCGAAAGATACATAGTAGGTTCCGGTAAAGTTGGATCCTGTGATCGTAACCGTTTCTCCAAAATTGGCTGTTGAAGGGGAGAAGGAGGTGATAACCGGAGCCTGTGCTGATAGGTTAAGGATGGATGAAAAGAAAAAAATAATGGATAACAAACAAAACCCCGGATAACTCCCTACCATAAATATAATATATTATCAAATATAAAAGGTTTTGATTGTTCACTTCTTTTTTTCAATTTATAATTTTCCCCGTCAAACTTCTTAATAAATGAAAGCTTATAGATTTAGGGGATTAATCTCTTTTTTTGAGAATATTTATGCGTCGCTTTATCTTTCTCATGTGGGATTTCCGGTAAACCTCCTTCTTCGTCCATGTACTTTTTAAGTGGGCGAAAGAAGGAACCGATATCAATGCAGACAAAGCTGGCAGAGGTTTGAATTGCTTTATTGGTCGGTTGGGACACCAACCAATAGTGTGGGTTGGAGTTTAGTGGTATGGTCTGTGGGGAGGGTAACGAATAGTGTGGGTAGGATTGGTGTATGGTCGATGGGGACACCAACAATTACTGTAGATAGGATTTACTGGGTATGGTCTGTGGTGACGCCACCAATAGCGTTTGGCCGGTGTTTAAAGCGCTGCAAAGGTTGCCTCTCGGGCATGTTTTAGCCGGCAGGGCTGCGTCCTTTTCCATTTAGGCATCTATAACAACAGCTATAGCCTTAGCGGGAACAATGGTATTACAGTGAATAGGGTGAAAGGTATGAAGTGCATACTGGGGGGAAACAGGCAATGGGATGGCTTGGGAATGGTTTGAGTAAGGGGCAGAATTGGGTGAAAAGCTGCTGCGGTGCGGCTTGGCGGTGCGGCTAATGTTAGCACCAAAGATTATGCAAAGCAGAAAAGCTGAACCTTGCACAAAAGTTTTTAGGATGAATGTCATCCCCCATATTGTTAAGCCGATGTTTTGTATGCTCTTTTTTTCTATTCGTTATTATTTGACAAGGATGCTTGCATTAAATTATAGTTCGAAATGGTTTTCATCATATTCAAAATATTTCTGGTGCTGGTGAATATTTGTTTTTCGTTACAAAGGTAAACCTGCTCAATTGGTTTTGTTCAAAAACCTAATGATTTTACTGTATAATAATTTTTCGTCAATGGGTTTGGAGATATAATCATTCATGCCAACAACTTCGCATTTTCCAACATCAACTGTTGTGACATCGGCTGTAAGGGCAATGATGGGGATTTGAGCATTCATTTTATTGCGAATATATTCCGTGGCTTCAAAGCCATTCAGCTCGGGCATTTGCAGATCCATCAATATAAGATCATACTTATTTTCTTGCAGCTTTTCGATAGCAATTTTTCCATTATCTGCTATATCTACATCAAATCCAAAATCTTCTAAAATTATTTTAATTAACAGTTGATTCAATGGCATGTCCTCCGCAACCAATATCCTTATGTTTTGAATGTTATTGGTTAATTCCACTCCATGGTTAGTTCCTGTTATTGCTGCCATTTCTTTTGTTTCTGAAAAGACTTTCTTAAAATTCAAAATAAAACCAAAGGTTGATCCTTCTCCTGGTTTACTATTTACAATAAGGGTTCCACCCTGCAGTTCTACAAATTGCTTAACAATAGACAGTCCTAAACCCGTTCCTCCATATAATCTTGAAATATCATTAGTTGCTTGTTGAAAGTCATCAAAAATATATCCCAGTTTATTTTCATGAATCCCGATCCCTGTATCTGTTACTAAAAATTCTATGGCTACATGGTCTGCCTTCTGGTTCAGCATGCGAACACTCAAGGTTATGTTTCCTTTATCTGTAAACTTCACAGCATTACTCAGTAGGTTTATAATTATTTGACGCAAACGTACCGGGTCACCTAGTAAAATTTCGGGAATAGCAGCGTCATAAGTTGAAATCAATTCCAGATTTTTTTCATGGATTTTTGGTTCAAATAATAGAAGCATTGCAGAAATGGAATCAGATAATGCAAATTGAATTTGCTCAAAGGTCATCTTTCCTGCATCTACTTTTGCAATGTCAAGTATATCATTAATAATAACTATTAAGGAATCTCCCGATATTTTTATGGCATTGATGTATTCTTTTTGTGTTTTATTGAGGGGTGTTTTTAAGACCACATTTGTGAATCCGATGATTGCGTTCATCGGTGTTCTTATTTCATGACTCATGTTTGACAAAAATTGCTGCTTTGCTATGACTGCGCTCTCTGCTATTTGCGTGGCAACTTCAGCTTTACTTTTTGCTTCTTTCAACTCATGAATATCGGTATTGCTGCCGACCCACATGTCTATTTTACCTGTTTCATCCTTAATGGGTACAGCCCTGCTCAAATGCCATTTGTACTGCCCTTCTTTATTTATGATTCTACATTCCATATCAAAAACATCTCCTGTTTTAATGGAGTCTATCCAATTTGTTTTAGTTAACTCCAGATCATCAGGATGAATTACTTTTTCCAATCCCCATCCTTTTGATTTTTCAAATTCGAGGCCCGTATCTTCCACCCATTTTTTATTAAAATAAATGATATTACCCTCTGCGTTGTAATTGGTTATTTTTTGAGGCATCGTATCTAAAACTTGCATTAAATGCCTTTCACTTTCTTCTATTTTTTTGCGGGCAAGTACCATTTCTGTTACGTCGTAGGCAATAGTGATGACCCCTGAAATGGTTCCATCGGCTTCATGGTCTGGTTGATAAACGATATTGAAATATCGCTCTTTCATTTTATCCTTATGCTGCAAGATAGTAAGCATTTCGTTTGCATAAACAGGAATGCCTGTTGTGAAAACTTTATCAAGCATTGCAGGAAATGACTGGTCTTTGATTTCCGGTAATACTTCCAAAATCGTTTTTCCTTCTACATCTTTACCTTTTCCCCAAAAATCTTTTATCAAATCATTGGCAAGAGTAACTATCATGTCTTTTTCCTTCATAACGCAAAAAGCAAATGGCGAATCCATAAGCATGCTGTAGTAACGCTTATTGGTTTCTTCCACTAAACTCAATGCTTTTTTCTCTGCCTCACTTTGTGCTTCTAATGCTTTTTTTACCATTACCTGAGCGGTTACTTCGTAAGCAATGACAGTTACTCCTGAAATGGTTTCGTCAGCTTCCAGATAAGGTTGATAAACAAAATTAAAATATACATCTTCCCATTTTCCATTGCGAAAAATCGGAGCAAGCAACTCATCTCCGTAAAAGGGGATACCTGTATTGTAAACTTTTTCAATCAAAGCAGGGAATGAGGAATCTTTAAGCTCAGGTATCACGTCAAACAAAGGCTTTCCCTCTACGTCCTTACCTTTCCCCCAAAATATTTTAATGCTATCGTTGGCAAGTGTAATCACCAAATTTTTACCTTTAAGAATGGCAAAACCAAAAGGCGATTTCATGAGCATCATGTTGTATCGCTTTTCGCTGTCTTCAATCTGCTTCAGCGCTTTTTGCTCCACATCATGCTGCACCTCTAATGCTTTTTTTACTAATACAGCAGCAGTTACTTCGGCAGCAATAATGGTTACACCCGAAATAGTTTCGTCTGCTTCACGATAAGGCTGGTAAACAAAATTATAATAAACATCTTCCTTTTGTCCATTCATGTACTTCGGGGCGAGGACTTCATTGGCAAGATAAGGAATGCCCGTTTTGTAAACTTCATCAAGCAAATCAGGAAATGACGTGTCTTTTAATTCCGGAAGAACCTCGATCAATGATTTTCCTTCAACGTTGTTTCCCTTTGACCAGGTTGCTTTCATTTTGTCATTGGCAAATGCGATCACTTTATTTTCACCTTTCAGTACTGCAAAAGCGAATGGCGATTGCATGAGCATCATGTTGTGTCGTTTTTCGCTTTCTTCAAGCAGTATCAATGCTTTTTTATCAAAATCATGCTGTGTAATCAAGGTTTTATTTTCTGTAAAATCCTCAGCCCTCAGAATGATATACTTAACATTATTCATTTCATCGAGTACCGGGGAGTTATTCGCTTGCCAATATTTTACTTCATACCCGCCACCTTCCGATTCTGGTTTTGGAATATCGTATTTTACTACCGGCAATACATCTTTGGTTTTATTTTTAAGTACCCGGTTAAAAGAAGCCCGTACAATACTTTCTCCATTTGCGGTTTTATCTTCGGTATTATCCAGAAACAAATCTAAAGCATTACGACCCACAATATTCTCTCTTACCGTCGTTGTAGCTTGTAAAAATGCGTCAGATGCATCTACTATGGCAAAGTCGGTATCAATCACTACCAACAATTCCGAAGCCTGTTCGAATATCTTTACATAATCCTTTGTATCCATGATTTCGTAAATATCCGATAAAGAATCTGATTAATGAATTAAAAAGCTTTTCAAGGATATCATTTTTATCTTGTGGAATAGTATCTTTTTGTCTTATGATTTTGGTTTTATCTGACTATTGTCTAAATTAATTCAAAACGTTTTGCAGATTTTCAATGGGTAGGTTTTTTAGTAAAAGTGTTTATTCCGGGCACTGATCTTTCCGGCTACTACAAAACTATCTGCGGAGGACGAATCCCCGCCTTTTGGGAAGGTGCTGTTAGCTGTTGCTGCTTTTGTCCGGATATTTGTTCATTTCTATCGTTTCATATTTGGTGTTTAGTCTTGTAATACTTTGGCAGATGTATTTTCAATGGTCATTCTAAACGATTAAGTCAAGCAGACCACATAATCCTGCACCAATTATTATAGTCCAGGAAATCCAGTCCTTAAATTCGTTGTTTTTGTGTTTAAGAAACAAAATATGAAGGCCCAAATGAACCATCATAAAAATACTAAATCCGTCCATAAATGCCTCGATGTTCTTGCTATGAGTCATATGCCAAAACATAAGGAAGAAAATGGGAATATGCGCAAATAAAAATATTATTTGCCCTAATTGATCACTGAGTAATGAAAGTCCGGGGAAAATTCTCCATTCCCGGCAACGTATTGCGTCCATTTCGTGCATTGTCAAAAGGGAAAGTCCTAAATAAAAGAAAAGGTGCTCATTCATATTATTTTCTATAGTGAAATCTATGTGTGTTGGTATCCTTTAGGGTTGCAGCAAAATTCCCTGACATGTAACAAACCCGCCCTTTTAATCCGGGTCTCTTACAAATTTATAGGGTTAAAGGCATGTTTTTGATAATATTTATTGCTGGTTTTATCAGCCGCATGAGGGATTTCCGGCGAGCTTTTTTCTTTGTGCATGTAACCATTAATCGGTTGAAAACATGAGCCGTAAAGAACACAGGGACTGTACACTATGGTGGCGGAGGCTTGAATTGTTTCATTTATCGGTAGGTAGAGCTGCCAATAACGTTGGTAGGAGTTTGGGCATATGGTCGGTGAGACACCAACCATTTGTGTGGGTAGGAGTTGGGGTTTAGAGTCGGTGGGGAGAGCAACGAATAGTGTGAGTTGGAGTTGGAGTTGTATGGTGGTGGACAACAACCATTAGTGTGTGGCCGGTGGTTAAATGGTAGATTAGGGAGCTTTCTGTCTATGTTTTAGTAGAGAGCAACGCTATCCTTTTGCTTTCAATCCATCAGAAAGGGCTTCTAAATATCCCGATTATCTATCGTGTAAAGGAATATAATGCTTAAAAAAAGGAATAGAATGATCAAATTTGAAGTATTTTTCTTTGCTGCAGTAACTAGCGTATAATCAACTGGAAAAGATTCTTTCTTGCATTAAGCAATGTATTTTCTACCGGAAGGGGTTCTTTGCTGCATTTAGCAATGTATTTTCTACCGGAGGAGATTCTTTGTTGTTATAACGAAAGATTCATTTTTTGCGATTTTTTTAGCTAAAATAGGTTAAAGGCGGCTTGTAAATAGCCTGTAATATTCCGAAAACGCATTATTTTTGGGAAAAACCTGAACATGGAAAACAAACTGCATATTGGCCGGATGATCAAAGCCTGCATTGACCGTAAAAACGTGCTGAGGACAAGTCTCGCCAAAAAAATGGGTACACCTGGTACAGCCATCTATGGATATGAAAAGCGGGACTCGCTAAAAACCTCCACAGTTCTGCGGGTTTGCCATGCGCTGAAATACAATTTTTTTATGGATATGGCCAATGCCCTTCCTCCCGAATACGATTACGACCGCGAGTTGTCTGCTTCTAAAGATAACATTATCAGCAAGCAAGAGGCAGAAATCCAAAAACTGCAATATGAAAACGCCTTGTTGAAAGAATTGATTATGGGTAAGAAATAGGCAGGGCATTTATTGGTCTGTGGGAATTCGAACAAATAGCGTTTTGCTGCTTGATATCATATTTCAAACAAGAACTGCAATAGCCTGGCTGGGAACAACGGGGCGGGGTTATGTTGTGTTGAAATAGGGGATGAGTGGTGGCCTGTTGGATAGTTTGGGTATGGATTAGGTTGATGAAAATCGTTTTGCAGATTGCTTATGGGAAGACTTTTTACTACCAATGTTGATTCTGAGTTTTGAACTTTTCGGCTACTGCAAAATTGTCTTAGGATGACAAACCCGGCCTATCGAAAATCTGTTGTCAGTTGCTGCTGTTCTCCCTGTCCTCATATGTTGCTTCTTTAAATTTGTCAATTACCCATTGCTTTAATTGAGCATCTTTAAAGTCAAACCATTGTTGTCTGTAAACGCCTGAATTGTCAATAACATACTTAAATTCTCTGAATGGTTTTTTCTTATTCAATGCGTTGATCAATTCATTTTTTATTTTGTCATTGTCATTTAATTGCTCCGGGAAGTTTGCCATGATTTCAAAACTGTCATTCGAATTTGGTTTTTCAATTTCAATGTATTCATCCATGTTGTTCTCTAGTTTTTGAAGATCTTCTTTATAAAATTCAGCCTCTGCAAACGGGTTATTATTAAGGTCAGGAATGAATAAAAGCTCACCTGATTGCTTGTGCCAAAAACTACGAAATCCACAGTCAAGTTGCTCTGCTATTTCTTTTATTTGTGACTCTGTTAAAGTTGGCATTGTTGTAAATATTATTATTGTCGAAAGTAAAAAATAAAAGTGAGAACGCAATAAAAAAGTCTCGTTGTAAAATGTAGTATGTTTTCGAGTGGGATTGTTTGTAAAGCCTTTTATTAAGTTCTCATTTCACGCTGTTCAAAGGTTGCATGGTCGGTCTGATATGGTTACCGAAAACTGTTTATTTCCTCAAGAAATGCGGCGGTTTTTTTTGTGGGTCTCCTGAAAATGTAAGGGGCTTCACTGCATGTTTTTAAGAATATTTATTGCTGATTTTATCAACCGCATGAGAAATATCCTGCAAGCCTCCTTCTATGCCTATGTATGCATGAACCGATAATGTGAATCGTTTTAATATGTGCTTTGCGTCAACAGAATATTATACTTCTTTTAATATTTCAATGCATGCATCGATATATCCTCAATATTAATTTGACTTTGTGTACAATAACTCAATCCCATCGTATATACTTTGGGGCAATACAGATTGATGATCTGCATTTTCGTATGATTTATAAGTCATTTTTAATTTATTATTTTTTTCCTGCTTTAATTCTTCAATCAAAACAGCCATAGGTTTTACGAGCATAGGATGCTCTGCTGTTCCCATAGCAATAAACATGTTCACGTCCCTTTTGCTTTTGATAGATTCCTTATCCTGAAATATTTCTGAATCATTCCACCAAATGGAAGGTGCAACTAAAATGTAATTTGAAAACAAATCACTATGATTTACATACGAATAAAAACCAACTAAGCCACCAAACGAATGTCCCAAAAAACCTCGTGTTGAAGGGTCTACTTTGTAATCGCCTTCAACAGCATTGATAATTTGATGTTTAAAAAACTGTAGAAACGCTTCTGCTCCACCTGTTGTTGATTTATTTAATTGTACTCCGCCATAATTATATACATAATTTAGGTTAGATTTTGAGGGTGTGAAGTCCATTAATCGTTGCTTATTCCAGGCTTGTTCATTTCCTGTAGACGAAATGCCAACTAAAATCAGCTCATCCATATTATTTGCTAAGGTTTTATTCGATAAGGATTTTATTCGGTAGCATCCAGACACAAGGTCTTTCAACCACCAGGCATCTAAATAGTAAAGAATTTTATACTCTTTTTCCGGCTTGAGATCAGGCGGTAAAGTGATTATCAGATTGTATAACTCACCATTAGCTCTCTTTATTTCTTTAATTAGGGTTTGAGGTTCATTTGAGTTAAATTCATGTTTTTGAGCATGAATTTCCGGCACTACAAAAAGTAATGATAATACTATAATTGAAAATAACTTAAGCATAGTGATTATTTTATATTTTAACTTTAGTGTTTTTAGCTGCCGCAAAATACCTTTCACCAGCAACAAATTAACTATTCTATTGCAGGTCTCTTACAAATTTAGGGGGTTCACCTATTGTTTTAAATATTATTTACAGGTTTTTTATTTTCAGAATGAGTGGTTTTCAAAGGGTCTCCTTACGTACTAATGCACTTTTTATGCGGGTAAAGGAATGAAATAAAAGGATAAATTGGATTTTTCTCAATTGTGGAGGAGGCTGATATATTTTTACTTGTCGTTCTAAACTATCAAGTCAAGCAATCCACATAAACCTGCGCCAATTATTATAGTCCAGGAAATCCAGTCCTTAAATTCGTTGTTTTTGTGTTTAAGAAACAAAATATGAAGGCCCAAATGAACCATCATAAAAATATTAAAGCCGTTCATAAATGGCTTTATATCTTGGTTATGAGTCATTTGCCAAAATATAAGGAAGAATATGGGAATGTGTGCGAATAAGAATATTATTTGCCCTAACTTTTCACTAAGTAATGAAAGTCCAGGGAAAATTCTCCACTCCCGGCAACGTATTGCGTCCATTTCGTGGATTGTTAAAAGTGAAAGTCCTACATAAAAGAAAATGTGTTCAATCATAATATTATGAATGATTAAATTTAGGTGTATATATGTTTTTTGGGTAGAAACTAAATTCCTTTACACATAATAAACTTACCATTTAATTCCGGCTCTCTTACAAATTTATGGGATCGCCACATGTTTTTTAGAATATTTATTGGGCGTTTTATTTTACGAATGAGTGATTTTTGGCGAGCCTTTTCCTTCGCCAATGTAGCCCTTCAACCGGGTGAAAAAGTGAATTGCAAAGAACGCTGAGACTTTGCGCAAAGTTTGTTGAGGTTTGAATTGTTTTATTGGGCGGTGGCAAGAGCAAACATTAGTGTGGGTAGGAGTTGGAGTGTATGGTCTATTTGATTATTATTGATGCGTTCTTCTATACCTCTGAATATTAGCCGGTAATTCTTCAGTAGGTACAATGCCCTTATCCGGATTAAAAATTGGATTGCGGAATTTTCTGAGTTTGATGCTGATGCCAAACATCAATGCCCATACCGGATCGTCATAGCGGATATTTAAATAATCGCGTCCCCGGTAATAGTGTAAAATATAACCCAATGAACGGGAGCGGGAGGGCATGCCTTCGGCAAATACATGATAATTAAAGCGATACAGCCTGCCATTATTGCCGGCAGGGAAATTACTCATATCCCCGGTGATGTACTCCCAGTCGGTGCGTAATTTCCATTCCCATTTGTAGGTGGTGCGGTAATTGTTGCCATCACTGCCCCGAATAATATATTTTCTTTTACGAAAAAAAGGTGTGGTTGGAAAGCTGTTGTATTGTAAAAAGCCATTGAGCCTTGTCCGGCCATAGCGGCTGTTTTGTTCAGGAATAAAACTAAAGGGTCCGCCCCAGTCTCCGTCATATTGAAAACCCAGATTTGCTGAAAACAGGCTTTTATAAAATCTTGCGTAGGTAGCAGAAAGCTGTACTAGGTTTGTTGAAAAATCTCCGTTTATATAATCGTTGCGGTTGAAGGATGGATTATTCTGATACCAAACCCCTTCGGGTTGCCCGTTGGAATAATGCATAGCGGTACCGGTCACATAGACCATTTGAAAGGGTCTTTTTTCATTTTTCCAATAGTTGATTTTCTCGAAGTCCCAGCCTTCGGGTTTAGGGTTCATTTGTTTTCTCCGGGTATAATTATTCCAGAGTACTTTATCTGCCTGTAATCCTATCTTTTGATTAGTGGGTAGTAGGTTACTCGAGTTATCGAAAGTCATGCGAACACCGGGTGCATACCGTACCGAAACCCGCGAGGTTTGGTAAAAATGTTTGCTGCCCGGACGGCCTTGTACCAAGGGGAATTGCAGGTCGAGCATGCCTTCGAGGATATAGCCGTTTTGGCCTTCGCCAAACTGCAATGGTACATTGCGGGTACGCAGGGGATTGTATCTCAAAGCAAGCGGCGAAAGGTATGATACCGGTGTGTTTGCGGTGATGATTTGCTGCATACCGCTGTAAATGGAGGAATCCGGTGCTTCGTCGTAGATGGTAATGATGCGGTTGGGTACGGGAGTAGCAAGTTGTGCATAATGCATCAGGGGCATGAACACTACAAGGAAGCAGGTATATAATTTAGTAACCTTCATGTGTTGAAAGTAATTTAAAATACCGGAACAGGCAAACCCCATAGATTCCCTTGTAAAACAAAACCCCGCTCCTGATTTTAACCGGAACGGGGTTTCATTTTTTAGAGGTATGCTAAATTTTTACACCACAACATTAATCATTTTTCCTTTTACAAAAATCAACTTTTTAAGTGGCTTGCCTTCCATCCATTTCTGCACGAGCTCATTGGCAAGTACCGCTTCCTCTACCTCTGTTTGTGCTGCATCCAATGCAAAATCCATTGTTGTTCTTACTTTGCCGTTGATACTAACGGGGTATTCCTTACTGCTTTCGGCTACGTGTTTGGCTTCAAATAGCGGGAAGGTAGCATCGAGCACCGAAGTGTTGTTGCCCAATACCTGCCAGAGTTCTTCGCTGATATGTGGTGCATAAGGTACAAGCAGCGTAATGAAAGGTTCCAATATCGCCCGCTTGTGGCAATTCAGATCGGTCAGTTCATTCACCCCGATCATAAAAGTACTGACGGCTGTATTGAAGCTGTACCGCTCTGTATCGTCCTCAATTTTTTTGATGGTTTTATGGAGAATTTTTAGTTCGGCAGGATTAGGGGCTTCGTTGGTAACGAGTAGTCCTTTGACGTCATCGTAAAATAGTCTCCACAGTTTTTTGATAAAACGGTGTACACCCTCAATGCCCTTGGTATCCCAGGGTTTGCTGATCTCTACCGGACCGAGAAACATCTCGTACATGCGGAAGGTATCTGCACCGTATTTCTCCACGAGTACATCAGGGTTAACCGTGTTGAACTTGGATTTGGACATTTTTTCTACTTCGCTTCCGCAGATATACTTTCCGTCTTCAAGTATAAATTCGGCCTTTGCATACTCGCCATTGCGCCATTTTTTAAAGGCTTCCTTATCAAGTTCATAGCCATCCACCATATTTACATCAGCATGTAATTTATCCATTACCTGCCCGTTGTAAGTTTCAGTTGCATCCAACAGGCCTTTGGAAACGAAAGTGCTGGTGCCATTGATGCGGTACACAAACCGGCTGCTTCCCTGAATCATCCCCTGATTCAGCAATTTCTTAAACGGTTCCTCAAACCCGATATGCCCGAGGTCGTACAAGGCCTTGGTCCACATGCGGCTGTACAGCAGGTGGCCAACAGCATGTTCGGTGCCGCCTACGTACAAATCCACCTGATTCCAGTAATCGGTGGCTTTGCGTGAGGCAAATTCGGTGGTGTTAGAAGGGTCCATGTAGCGTAAGAAGTACCAGGACGAACCGGCATAGCCGGGCATCGTGTTGGTTTCACGCATCCCCTCACCCCCTTCCCCTCTCCCCGGAGGGGCGAGGGGTGCCCCTGTGCTGCTTGCATGATGAAATGTAGCAGTTGCAGGATGTTTATTGTCAAATTCAACCGTCTTTTGGGTAATTGTTTTTAATACGCTTTTGGTATTGTTTATAACCTCTTCGTTTGTGAAACGAACCACTTCAAATCCTAGACTATTTAAAACCTTTG
>JBGSNV010000010.1:0-11769 GCA_041739485.1 Chitinophagaceae bacterium | reverse complement strand
GAAGGAATTTTCGGATGAGTCTGAAGGCTATTAAAGACGGATAAATACATGAATAAAGAAGTCTGCACCGCCTGTGAAATCAGACATTTCATTTAACGGATATCGATGACCAACAAATGCATTTATAAAAATATCCGGAATCCGGTTTGAATGAATTGAAATGACGTCTAATGCAATCAGATGGCTGTTTTGTAAAACGGCCCGCCTGTATAATTAAAATACGTATTTTCCAGTCAGTAAAAAAGATTGAGTAGGCATGCCGAATACATACAGAAAAAAAATAACAACGGCAAGAGGGCTTGCCCTAGTCAGGATAGTAGTTGGGCTTTTGGTTGCCTATCATGGTCTCGAGGTTTTTGACAGTGCAAAAATGGCTCCTTATCTCAAATGGGAAAGTATCCGCAATCTTCCTTTCTCTAAAATAATGCTGTATGCCGGGAAGGGAGGTGAGTTGATTTTCGGATTGGCTTTAAGCCTCGGTATTTTTACAAGGATTGCAGCTTCCGGTATAATCCTTATTATGTTGTTTATAGCTTTTGGAATTGGTCATGGAAAAATCTGGTACGAGGATCAACATCCGTTTCTGTTTGTATTGCTTGCTGCTGTATTTCTGATTACAGGCCCTGGATTATGGAGTCTTGACACGGGAAGAAGTCGACCGGAATCACCTTACGAATAAGAGGCTGTCATCAGGCATATATTAACTGAATGGCCTGATGAATTAAAATATTGGTATTATGAGACACCTTTGGATTCTCTTCATTTTGATAGCTTTTGAGGCAAATGCGCAGCAGCGTACCTATTGTAACCCCATCAATATCGACTATGGTTATACCCCGATTCCGAATTTTGCGGAATGGGGTCGTCACCGGGCAACGGCCGACCCTGTGATTGTAAACTACAAAGGAGACTACTACCTGTTCAGCACCAATCAGTGGGGATATTGGCATAGTCCCGATATGCTCAATTGGACCTTTGTTTCCAAACGTTTTTTACGACCCTGGAATAATAGCTATGACGAACTCTGTGCGCCGGCTGTAGGCATTATCGGCGATACCATGATTGTATTTGGCAACACCTATACCTCCACCTTTACAATATGGATGAGTACCAATCCTAAAACCAATGAATGGAAACCGTTGGTGGATTCTTTTGAAATTGGCGGATGGGATCCGTCTTTTTTTACCGATACCGATGGCAGGTTGTATATGTACAATGGCAGCAGCAACAAATATCCGATGTATGGCATCGAACTTGACCGTAAAACCTTTAAGCCGCTAGGCACCCGAAAAGAAATGTATCTGCTCGAAAGCTGGCGCTATGGCTGGCAGCGTTTCGGCGAACATATGGACAATACCTTTCTTGATCCCTTTATTGAAGGCAGCCACATGACCAAGTATAAGGATAAATACTATTTGCAGTATGGCGCTCCGGGTACGGAGTTCAGCGGCTATGCGGATGGGTTGATCGTTGGAAAAAGCCCGCTTGGGTATTTTGAAACTCAAAGCGATCCGCTAAGCATGAAACTCGGAGGCTATGCCCGGGGTGCCGGTCATGGTGCCACTTTTCAGGATCACTCGAATAATTACTGGCATGTAAGCACGGTGGTTTTAAGTGTCAAAAATAATTTTGAACGCAGGCTTGGTATCTGGCCCACAGGGTTCGACAAAGACGATAACATGTGGTGCAATACCGCTTTTGGGGATTACCCGACCTATTTGCCGGAAGTTTACGGAACCCAAAGAAAAGGACAGCCGCTTGATTATAATGCCGATTTTCGACCCAACTGGATGCTCCTCAACTATAAAAAGCCAGTGGTTGTTTCTTCCACACTTGGTGGTTTTTCAGCCAATCACGCGGTGGATGAAAACATAAAAACCTATTGGAGTGCCAATTCAGGCAATGCCGGAGAATTTATTCAATCCGATCTTGGAGCTATCAATACCGTCCATGCCATTCAAATCAATTATGCCGATCAGGACGTAGACAGCGCCTTTTTGGGGAAATCGCTTGGCAAATTTCATCAGTACAAATTATGGGGAAGTACCGACGGTAAGAAATGGAACCTTCTGAAAGACAAAAGCAATAATCGCACAGATGTACCCCACGATTATATAGAACTGGAAAAACCGGTTAGCATTCGCTTTGTAAAACTCGAAAACATAGCAATGCCTACCGGAAAATTTGCCATCAGCGGGCTGCGGGTTTTCGGAAAAGGGAACGGAACGGCTCCCCCACCGGTAAAACCATTAATCGTTTTGCGGACCGAAAAGGACAAACGGAGTGCCTGGCTCAAATGGCCTCCTGTAAGCGAGGCTTTTGGTTATAACGTCTATTATGGTACCCATCCTGATAAGCTTTATACAAGCATCATGGTGTACGATGCAAATGAATATTGGTTAAAAACGCTTGATAGCAAAAAAACCTACTATTTTAGCATCGAAAGTTTTAATGAAAATGGGGTTTCCCCAAGAACAGAAGTGGTAAAGATTGATTGATTCATAAAGTTTTTATTTTACAAAGCATGAAAAAAATAATTTCACTCGTAACGGTTGCTCTTGTAGCCGGATTACTGGGTTCCTGTCAACCTGCAAGCGAGAAGGAGCCTGCAAAAACCGGAGAAGAAAAAACCGGCACAACCAAAGAACAGAATGAAATGACCACCTTTATTGACAATCTGATGAAGGAAATGACGCTTACAGAAAAGCTCGGTCAGCTCAATTTGCCGGCTGCAGGCGATATTACCACCGGACAGGCTAAGAGTTCCAATATTTCAGCCAAAATAAGAGAAGGAAAAGTTGGAGGATTGTTTAATATAAAAGGACTTGACAAGATAAAGGAAGTACAGCGGGTAGCTGTTGAAGAATCAAGACTTAAAATACCCCTGCTGTTTGGTATGGATGTTATACATGGTTATAAAACAGTGTTTCCTATACCCCTTGCGCTAAGTGCAACCTGGAACATGGGTGCAATACAGCAAAGTGCCCGCATTGCGGCACAGGAGTCGAGTGCAGAAGGCATCAACTGGACCTTCAGTCCAATGGTAGATCTTTCCCGCGATCCCCGGTGGGGCAGGGTGGCAGAAGGCGCTGGAGAAGATCCCTTCCTTGGGGGCGAAATTGGCAAGGCTATGGTAAAAGGATATCAGGGAACCGACCTTTCAAAAAATAATACGATCATGGCCTGCGTAAAGCATTTCGCCTTATATGGTGCCTCTGAGGCAGGAAGAGATTATAACACGGTAGATATGAGCCGCCACAGAATGTACAATGAATACTTTCTTCCCTACAAGGCAGCAGTACAAGCAGGCGCAGGAAGTGTAATGGCTTCGTTTAACGAGGTGGATGGCATACCCGCTACCGGCAACAAATGGCTGATGACCGATGTACTGCGCAAGCAGTGGGGCTTTAACGGGTTTGTGGTAACCGACTACACGGGTATAGAGGAAATGATGTATCATGGTGTAGGCAATATGCAGCAGGTTTCGGAGCAGGCTTTGAAGGCTGGCATCGACATGGATATGGTAAGTGACGGCTTCCTGTCATCGCTTGACAAATCGGTAAAGCAAGGTAGTGTAACGATTGAGCAGATTGATGTTGCCGTTCGCAGAATCCTAGAGGCCAAATACAAGTTAGGCTTGTTTAAAGATCCTTATTTGTATTGCAATAGCGAACGTGCCAACACGGAAGTATATACTGCATCCAACAGAAGCGTTGCACGCAGCACTGCGGCAGAGTCTTTTGTACTCATGAAAAATGTGAAAAATACGCTCCCGCTTCGCAGAGGTACAAAAATTGCGTTGGTTGGTCCATTGGCCGACAATTCACGTAATATGCCCGGTACCTGGAGCGTAGCTGCTGAGTTTGAAAAAGCCATCACTGTATTACAGGGTTTAAAGGAAGTAGGAGGTGCCGATACAAAAGTTACCTATGTAAGGGGAAGTAATCTCGACTACGATGCGGCATTCGAAGATCGGGCAGGTATGTTTGGAAAAACGCTGAATCGCGACAGCCGCCCTTCTTCTGTAATGATTGATGAAGCCGTAATGCTTGCTGCACAGTCTGATGTGATTGTGGCAGCCATAGGCGAAAGCGCGGAAATGAGCGGCGAAAGCAGCAGCAGAACTTCGCTTGATATCCCACAGGCACAAAAAGACCTGTTGATGGCATTGAAAAAAACCGGTAAGCCGGTGGTTTTGGTTTTGTTTACCGGAAGACCGCTTACCATCAACTGGGAAAAAGAACAGATGGATGCGATTCTAAACGTTTGGTATCCGGGAAGCGAAGCAGGCTATGCCATTGCTGATGTATTGTTTGGCGATGTAAATCCAAGCGGTAAAATCACCGCTACCTTCCCTCAAAATGTAGGTCAGATTCCACTTTACTACAACCATAAAAATACCGGACGTCCCCTTGAGAAAGGCAAATGGTTTTCTAAGTTTAAAACCAACTATCTCGATGTAACCAACGATCCGCTGTTTCCTTTTGGTTTCGGACTAAGCTATACGACTTTCAGCTACGGAGTGCCTGTATTGAGCAGCACTTCGCTTAAGGGCAACGATAAACTAACCGTAAGTGTTACTGTAACCAATACCGGTAAAACGGCCGGAAAGGAAATTGTGCAACTTTATATCCGCGATGTGGTTGGAACCACCACAAGACCGGTAATGGAACTAAAAGGGTTTGAGAAAATAGAACTGAAGCCCGGTGAAAAAAAGACCGTTACTTTTGAAATTACACCCGAGCAACTGAAGTTCTACAATTATGATCTCGTATTTGATTGGGAAGCAGGTGATTTTGATATCATGGTAGGGTCCAACGCGGAATCCGTACAAAGCCAAAGAGTGAACTGGCTCAAATAATTCTGTAATTCCATTTCGGAGCAAAAGAATTTTATGCAAAAACCGGATGGATTTTTATGGTAAAAAGCAGGAACAAGGGTAGCGATATCCGGGTTCCTGCTTTTTGTTTAAGGGGCTTTTTTTTGGCAAACGTTGACTCGGGAAATGTAGCAAAAACGCATATAAACCCACTGCACAAAACTAAAAAAACCTCATTGGAAGCTCTTTTTGAATTAATCAAGTTCAACTGAAATTGCTCATACAAATAGAGGTGTAGGATGCTTAAACATATCACAATAAAAAGGAACGTTTTGTGTCTGATGAGATGGATAAAGGCAATGATGAAGCCATTCAGGAATTGGTAATTGCCATAAATGCATGGTTAGATAACCTAGCGTCAGATGAACAGGTGCAGGAAGACGGCTCTACTGAAAGAGTAATGGGAACAAAAGCAAATGACCTTTTTTCAAGAGTAAAGCAAAGCGTCAAAATAGATAAAAAGTCCTATGGGACAATTTCGATTTAATCACTTGTTGTTTGGTTTCGGTTTAACTACTAAGAAATCCTTATATTCAAATATAGGAGGTATGGCAAAGAATAAAAAAATAGAAGTAATAGGAAGGGAAATAAGTCTCTACTCAGAAAAATCAGATGACTACATCTCCCTTACAGATATGGCTCGTTATCGAGATTCAGCGCGTACTAATTATATCATTCAAAACTGGATGCGTACCCGAAGTGCTATAGAGTTTTGTGGACTTTGGGAACAAATGAATAATCCTGATTTTAAACGCATCGAATTCGATGCGTTTAAAAGTGAATCGGGGGCAAACAGCTTTTCACTTACTCCACAAAAATGGATTGAAGCCACCAATGCTATTGGTATTATCTCAAAGTCTGGTCGTTATGGGGGAACTTTTGCCCACCGTGATATTGCCTTTGAATTCGCCACTTGGATAAGTTCCGAGTTCAAATTCTATCTTATAAAAGAATTCCAACGCCTCAAAGAAGACGAAAACAATCGCCAAAAACTCGACTGGAACTTGCAACGCACCCTTGCTAAAGTGAATTATACCATCCATACCGATGCTATCAAAGAAAGATTGATTCCTGAAAAACTCAGCGGAAAACAAACTTCTCTGGTATATGCTTCCGAAGCGGACTTGTTGAACATGGCTTTATTTGGCAAAACCGCTGCGGATTGGCGTGCCGAAAATCCCGATTCCAAAGGCAACATGCGGGATGACGCCACACTGGAACAATTAGTAGTGCTCTCCAATCTGGAAAGCATCAATGCGGTGCTCATTCGCCAAGGTTTATCACAATCTGAAAGACTAATACAACTCAACCACATTGCCATTACCCAGATGACCTCATTGGTCAAAAATGTGAACCTGAAAAAACTGAAATAAATGGATTAATGCATATTTTCTCCACTCAGCTTCCTCCCGGCACTTAAAGCACATTTCAAAGATTTGAAAGTGCCCATGAGGTACGTTGCGGATGAACATACTAAGGGAAAGGAGATCCCTAAAGACACTTACAAGGCTAATGAAACTTTCCACCTCATAGATGATGTCCATTGCGTTGGCATGGTGCCCGATGCAGCTTTTGAAGGCAATAAATCCTTAGTAGCCGATAAAATCAAATCTGATTATGATGGATTACCAAGCCTTACAATCCACCGCTAAAACCCAAGCCTGGCGGCTGTATTTGTCTGTCTAATCGAACACCTAAAATGACCGACAAATCAGCGGTCGGGGAACCATGGTGACCTAACCCCTTTGACGTTATGCAGGATGCCATACAAAATTCAAGTTCAAGTCTCCAACAGGGTTTTGGTGCTGTGGTGTATGTTGTGTAGCTAACAAGCTAACACGAAGCCGGCATATGGTTTTTTTGCGGCAACCCCTATGGGTAAGATTCTAAGAACAGGAAGTGTTTCCCAAAATAGCTGGTTGAGCAGGAAATGAGAAAGTCCGAATCAGCTCTGTTTTGATTTTTTTGGACACATTTGTAAAAATCGAAAAAATGGGCAGGTTAAGCAGGTGCGGACGATGGATGATGGGTATGCTGTGGCTAATCAGTTTGACAGCCGGTGCTCAAAATCCGGTAGATTATGTGCAGATCTTTTGGGGTACCTCAGGCGATCATGGTCAAATGGATCCTTCGGCAACCATGCCTTTTGGAATGATTAAACCCGGGCCAGATACCAAACCCGGCAATCATGGGGGGTATAATTATACCTCAGATCAGCTAAAAGGCTTTTCGCATAATCGTTTTTCAGGGGTAGGATGTAATGGGGTGGGTGGCAACTTGCAGATCCTGCCTTTTCAGGGAGAAAATCCGGGAGCCACAGCAACCCTGATAAAATCCTCAGAAAAGGCTGCACCCGGTTATTATGCGGTTCAGCTCGGGTCGGGTATTCATGCAGAACTCACGGCATCTAATCAAACGGCCTACCACCGATATCAGTTCCCTGCTAAAGGATTGTCTGGTTTCAGGATCGATGCTTCTGCTGGTTTTACACCAGTTTTTCAAAGCAGTCTTCTGCAATTAAACACACAGGAACTGATAGCCACCGTCTCGGCAAAAAATGTATGCGATTTTGGTCGCTACACACAGTACTATCATATCCGCAGCAGCAAACCCCTGCAGGCAAAGGAAAGTTCCAAACAAAAAGGACTGTTCGTTTTTGAGGCAAATCCCAACGAAACCGTAGAATTGCAGGTTACGGTTTCCACCATCAGTACCAAAGATGCCCGCAATACCTCGAGCCTGCTTGCACAGAAAACGCGTTTTGATCAGCAAAAAAGAACAGCCTCTGTTGCCTGGGAGACCCTTTTGTCGCGGGTAACCCTGGAAGGCTTAGAAGAAAGGAAGCAACTTTTTTACTCCCACCTGTACCAGTGTCTGCTCAACCCTGTAAAAATAGAGAACCCTAAAAAACAGTTCAGGGCTACCGACGGAACCCTACAAACAACTAACAATTATACGATGTATGCCGGATGGTCTATGTGGGACAATTACCGGAATAAGTTTCCGCTGTTCACCCTTTTGTACCCCGAATTATGCGGGGATATTGCTAAGTCGCTGGAAAATTTATATGTTTTTGGTAAATCGAACTGGAGTGGATTTTACGAGCCGGTACCTACTGTCCGCACAGAACATTCGTTGATTACCCTGCTCGATTTTTATCAGAAGGGTATCCGGAATTTTGATTTAGGTCTCGTTTACGGCAAGGAAATGGCATCGCTATCTGACAGGAACCCCTCCTCGGATGACGGCAAACTCGAACTGTTTTATGATTTTTGGGCGCTTGCACAAATGGCTGGTATTCTGGGCAAAGAAGCCGACAGCCTTTTGCTGATGGAAAAAACGATGGGTTATCAGGCACTATGGAATAAAAAATTCAGGGATATTGATGCAACTTACGACATCATGCACCATGATGGTTTATATGAAGGGACCCGATGGCAGTACCGGTGGTTTGTTCCCTTTGATATTGCCTGGTTGCAAAAACTGGCCGGTGGAGGGGATTCGCTGGTCAACCAATTGTCCTTCTTTTTTGAAAATAATTTATATAATCATGGAAATCAACCTGATATCCATGCCCCCTTTTTATTCAATACTTTGGGGAAGCCGGAGCTTACACAGCAATGGGTCTATCGTATCCTCACCCAACCGATGATGCAGCAATATGGCACGCACGACAAATGGAAGAAGCCATATACAGGCAGGATCTATCGTCCGGAGCCCGAAGCATTTATTCCGGAGATGGATAATGATGATGGCACCATGTCGGCCTGGTATGTGATGGCTTCAATGGGTTTGTATCCGGAGTGTGTGGGGAGACCGGTTTATCATATCACCACACCTGTTTTCGATCAGGTAATCATTCATTTTCCGACAGGGAAAAAGCTGGAACTCCTGAAAGAAGATCAGGGGACAGAAAATTATTTTATTCAAAAAACCGCTTTGAACGGCAGGATTCTTCAGCAACCATTTCTAATCCATAGCGATTTGATGAAAGGGGGCACACTTCGTTTTGAGCTTTCTGCAACGCCTCCATCCAATGGTTCTTCAAAATAAGTTGTGAAAAAACGGTATTGCCTGTTGTGGAAAAGCCATGATGTGGTAATGATGTAGTGTTTTGAGGATCATTTTTGCTGATATTGAACTTTTAGTAAGGGTTTTGATGTGGTGTTATGCCGTGTTTATGAACCTGCTCTGATTACATTTGAAAATCGAAAATATCATACAAAGAATACATGCCTTAAAAAGGGTGTTTTGTACTTTTTGTTTTGACTTTTCAAAAATGATTGCACAAAACGGCTTTTGCAGCTCAAAAAGACGCCATGGATTGTTGGATTTACAGAAAAAGTAGCCTGTTTTTATATTTCATTTTTGCCTGTGGATGGGGCTCCGGAGCAATGCCCCGGCAAACGGGTAATACTTTGAATACTGCGGCAACATCGTACGAAGTGGGTTATCAGGACACCATTTTTAAAAAACAATCTATAGAATCTCTGATAGAGCAACGGCTTGTATCAGACACAAACCTTATTTTGCCTCCTGCCTGGGCCTTTGGCATGTTGTATGGGGGATATACCAATCAGGCAGAGACTATAGAAAGGGTTTCAAAAATCCTTGATCAGGATTTGCCAATTGATGCATACTGGATCGATTCCTGGTTTTGGGATCATGCCAACAAGGGTTTAGGCCCGGATAAGTATATTGATTTTAAAGCCGACACTACAGGATATCCAAACCGGAAAGCCATGTGGGATATTTTGCAAAGCAAGGGGGTAAAAGGCGGCTTCTGGATATGGGATTGCATACAACAAACCGGCAATGAAGCGGCTTTTGAAGCTTTTCAAAAACGCAATTTTTTCAGGGATGTGTACCTCAACAAAAATAGCTGGCACAATAAGTCAACTACAACGGCTATGTTTGAGCAGGAAGGAGATAAGCCGGGAACCCTGACCGGTAATATTGATTTTAAGAATCCGGAGGCAGTGACCTTTTTTAAAGATAAAATGAGGCCTTTTTTTGAAGAAGGTGCAGATTTTATAAAGCTTGACAGAACATCCTCTATTCCGGTATGCAAAGCCATGTTTGAGATGACACAGGAGTTTGGTAAAGAAACAAAAGGCAGAGGGTTTATTTTGTCTCATACCGGGGGACAGGAAACAGAGGAATATAAACGCTATCCGGCAAAGTGGACCAATGATACCCGCTCAGATTGGAACATCGAGAATCCGCTTATCCAATTCAATAATTGGGTGCCCAAAGTGGCATTGAAGGAAAATATTGCCATGTACACCCATCCTCATAAAACATCAAGTGAGATCCCTTTTCTTACCAATGACCTTGGTGGTTTTGATATGGGTAAAACCGATCAACCCGAGGAGGAACTTTACATCCGGTGGCTACAATTTTCTATGCTGAATGCCATTACAGAGGCATTTTCGCAACCGGAAAATCCAACAGGCAACATGCCCTGGAATTACAGTGAAAAAGCAGAAAGTATTTTCAGGACTTATGCCCAATTGCGGATGCAACTTTTTCCTTATATCTATTCGAATGCCCATTTATCGAGGATTGCCGGAAAGCATATTATTGGAAAAATACCCGGTAATCTTTATGAATATACATTGGGTGATGATTTATTGGTGGCGCCGGTTTATGAAAAGGGAGCCACCTCAAGAACTGTTTTTTTACCTGAAGGTTTATGGACAAATTACTGGACCGGCGAAAAACTCAAAGGGAATCAAACGTATCAGGTAGAGGCTCCGCTTGAGCGCATTCCAATTTTTATTAAGCAGGGAGCCATCATTCCTATGAGGGCCTATGCACCTTCTGTTGAAAAAGGAAATAATGAAACGCTTTTTATTCATCTTTACCCCACTGCGAACGGGCAGTTCCATTTACTGGAAGATGACGGTACAAGCAATGATTACCTTACCGGAGGGTATGCTGCTACCCTCATAAAAATGGAAGTACAAACCAATAAAACCGGGTTGCAGGTTTCTCCTGTCCAAGGTAGTTTTATTGGTATGTCCTCCAAAAGGAATTGGCAATTTATAATACATAATGTACCCCGGCCAAAAGAAGTAATGGTAAAAGATAAAGTGACGGAATTTAGTTACAACGAAAAAGAAAGGACTGTCACGGTTTCTATGTCATCCGTTCTTAAAAATCAGGGATTGTCTTTCACCGTCGAGTATATTCGCTAATTGATCATTGAGTTTGCCTTGAATGATTATTCATTCATTTTTTTATGGGATCCTCCGCAAAAGGAGGAGCGGATATAGCACCAGCAAAATAAAGGGTCTCCTCTTTTTGGGATTCAAAGTTCAACCGTATGAAAAACTACAGCTTAGTACCTATTTTATGTTTGATTATTTTTTCTGTGAATGCACAAACCAATCAGCAGGAAATAATGGGAGCAATAGGAATGACAAAAACCTGGTTATATCCCGGTGATCCGGATACAGCACAGGGGTTTGTACTGACTTTTTTTGCCGATACAGTATCTCATAAACATTCCCCTACAGCCATCCTCATTTGTCCCGGAGGGGGCTATTCGCATGTTGCCATGCAACACGAAGGAACAGATGCTGCTAAATGGTTGAATCAGCAAGGCATTGATGCTTATGTATTGCGTTATCGCGTCAATACAGCGACCGTTATCCATCATTTCCCCGATCAGTTGAATGATGTAAAAAATGCGATGAAGCTGATTGAAAAGAACAAGTATCAGAAAGTGGGCATCATGGGATTCAGTGCCGGGGGTCATTTAGCAGGAACCTACCTCACAGAAAAAAGACAAAAAGCCGATTTTGGGATCCTCATGTATCCCGTTATTACCACCGATAGTGCTTACCGGCATAAGGGAAGTTTTCGGGCGCTGCTTGGTAAGGAAG
>JBGSNV010000343.1:0-4012 GCA_041739485.1 Chitinophagaceae bacterium | reverse complement strand
TATTTTTATTTGTTACATACTTGGGTAAAGGAATGTAATACCAATACAACGCTTCGCGATCCAAAGACGCACCAGGATTCTTCAAAAGAGGAACCAAGGAAGTTCCGTCCCATTCTATACCTGCTATTTCAGCCCAGGTTCCAGCATAATCATAACCTACAACCGGTTCAACACAAACCGAATTGGGTTGCGTAATTCCGGGCCATTTTACAATGGTCGGAACACGCAGACCGCCCTCATATTGTGATCCCTTACCACTTCTGAAAGGACGGTTATCACTGAACTTATCAAATCCACCGTTATCACCAGCAAAGAAGATCACTGTATTGTTTGCCAATCCCGCCTTTTCGACTGCATCAAGAATGGTTCCAACCGCATCGTCAAGGCTTTCAATAAGTGCAGCAAATTCTGGTTGTTTATGCCCCGCCTTTTTATATTTTTCAACTTTATCTTTTGGTCCCATTACTGGGGTGTGTACCGCATAAAACGAAGCATACAAAAAGAACGGTTTATTTATATTTTCTAAAATGAACTTAGCACCTTCCATTCCCAAAGCATGGGTCAGAAAGGTTTCAGGTTTATGATGCATCAAATCATTGATGGAACTCGATTTATTCCCCTGCTGCTGATAAGGGTAAAAGTAGGAACCAGGCATACCGCCGTGATTCGTACCTTTTTGGAACTCAAACCCAAAATCTGTGGGCTGGTCTAGTGAGGTATCCCCTTTCCGTTTAATGTGCCACTTACCCAAAGCTCCCGTCACATAGCCGGCCTCTTTCAGCCTTTCCGAAATAAATACAGCATTGTCCGGAACCGGATCGTTTAAGGTTGTTATGCCCAACTCAGGATAGTTGCGCCCGGTCATGATTGAAGCTCGCGACGGCGAACACACCGTACATGCTGAATATCCTTGCGAAAACGTCATTCCTTGTTTGGCCAGCCGATCTATATTGGGAGTGTTAGCACTTTTCAAATCACTCTGACCTAAATCATCTGCCACAAGCATGATGATATTGGGCCGACTTGTTTGAGCATTCACCTCAAAACAGACAAACAGGCTTAATAATATAAAAATACTTCGTTGTATCATCTACTTTTTTGATTTTGAAAACTAATTAACATCAAGTTTCTTAATTACAACGATTCATTACAACTGACGGAGAAGAATTACTTCCAAACCCTTCCTTAGTAAGGAATTTTAAAACGCTATAGTTGCTTCAGTCGCGTTACTTGTTGATTTACTATATTTTACATACACCATCTGATTTGCTGCATCATAGAACCATCCGGTTGACACTTTACTTATATCGGCTGCAGGATTTAACTTCTCTCCCTTAACTTTTACCGCGGAAGGCTTTGATTTCTGACAGTGAATTTTTAGCATGTAGTCGCGATTAGCAACCAGCCCCTTATAAGTTCCCTCGGTTGCAGATACATTTACAGTCAGATTTTTACCATCCGCTTTACTACAAGTAAGTTTAGTAATTGCATGTGAACCTTTTCTGTAATCCAGGCTGATTCCGTCATCTTCGTATAGGGTAAACTCTGCTACTTTGTCCTTTGATGGATATATATCGAGTGTTAATTCATTAAGAGGCTTTTCGTCTATATAATTCATATCAGGACCTAAAGGAATAATGGAACCCGCTTTAACGAATCGGGGCATTTCCATTAAAGTAGCAGGATAATTTTTCAGTGTCTGACCACCCTTGTAAACGGTTTTACCATCTTTATAGTCAATCCATTCTGTACCAGCAGGCAAATAAACATCACGTGCAGTGAAACCTTCCCATACAACTGGAGCCACCAAAATCTCGCGTCCAAACATGAATTGGTGGTTTTCCTGAGAGGCATAAAGACCTGTGGGAAGTTTCTTACCATCACCAATGTCTATGAAATCGTGGGTTTGATCGTTGATCTTGTGACGACTCAATATAGTGAACGGATTTACATCATAATAATCAAAATCACATTTAGGATCTTTAGGAAAATCAATGGCAAGTGCCCTCATAAGAGGTTCATTCGTTTTATAAGTATTCCAGCTATAAGAATAGATATATGGCATCAGTTGCATGCGCCATTTTGCATAAATACGGAAATTATCTTCAACATCTTTGCCATATTTCCAAGGCCAGTTTCCAGTACTTCCACCCATGGCGGATGGATGCGGTGCACACATACCCCACTGGGTCCATCGAATGAATAACTCAGGAGAGGTCTTGTGTCCTTTGCGGCCATCAAGAGCACCAATTTCAGGTGCGAAAAACCATTGGCCGTTAAGGCCATTTATAATTCCCATAAGTAAATTATCACTGCAGGCTAGCCAGAAAGGAAAAGGGTCACCCAGCCAAACGCCAGTCGCTACTTCAGATTTGTCACGATCCCAACCGCCCCAGCATTTAAGGGCAAATATTCGTTTATTGGCATATTCCTCAGCTTTTTTCGCGAATGGCTCCGACAAATATAAACTTGTATTTTCTCCTTTCGGGCTCAAACCCGCGTCGAGCTTAAAAGCAATTACATTCATATCCAACAGGGAATGGTGTTGCTTCATCCACCAATCTATTACCTCAGGTTTTCGTGTATCTAATTTCAGGGCTTCATCCTTTCTTGTGCCTACCCAGTTGCGACTTTTTTCAGGAACTAAATAGTTCAAACGTTTAGCTTCATCCCAATTTGCGCAATTTGGATTGAGCCATCCGTTCTGCCATAATCCAATGGAAATACCCATGGCATTCATTTGCTTGATCATCTTTTCAGGTTCGGGGTAATTTTCATTCCATAGCAAATCATTATAGTCCTGCTGCCAGAGTGGCTCCAATACAATGCCACTCAAGGGCAGGTCTCGCTCTTTCCATTCCTGAATAAATGAAATAATGTTTTTCTGTATTACTTTCTCGTTTTCTTCGTATGCCCAATACCCAAGAGCACTTTTAGGAAATAGCGCCTGCGGATTTTCGAATGTTTTATACTTCGATTGGGCCCTGGATGAAGTAAAAGACAAGACCATTAAAAAACCAATAGCAATCGATTTCATAGTTCTGGTTAACATGTTGTGTTCTTTAATTTTATTTGTGTTTTTCGGCTATTCCCCTCCATTAAACCGGCATCAACTGTTCTATAGGTATAAGTTTAGCATCGTGAGGTGTCTAAAATCTTTCTTCTTTACAACCCACTTATTTCTTTTTTATCCATACCCTGATGTCTCCCCCTGTTTGACTGGCATCGGCGTATGGCACTAAATTTACTTCAACTGGCTTTCCGTCATAGAAAGCGTTCGCTTTAAAAACCTGGCCTCCTATCCATCCCAAAGGAAGGCTAGTCTTTGGAGAAGGTACGAGCTCGGTATAACTAACTGATAGTTTACTCAAATCTTTAATTTTAGGATTCAAAGCCTGATCGACCGAAAGAACCTGTGTTCCATATTTAAAAGCCATATAATCAGGATAACTTACACCCCCGTCTAATTTCTGAATATTCATGTCGAACGAAACACTTACAAATGATTTTTTATCCCATGTTTGGTCAATGTCCAAGAATTCCCCTGGTTTTCCTATCATCTTCTTACCATTAACAATGGCTTCGAAATTTGTGCACCAATCTGGAACATGCAAGGAAAGTTTAAATTCACTTGATTTCTCCGGAGTGATGGTTATTGTTGATTTTCCACCTGCAGGAAAGGTTGATTGTATGTCGCATTGTACGCCTACCTCTTCTCCTTTTTTATTGAAAATTTTACTGTTAAGTTTGCCTGTTGAATACAGGTTGATGTAAAAGCCGTTATCAATATTTTTTGAATAAACTAATTCCGGAATAGCTGCAATACCTCTTGGAATACTTGCTAAACAACAATGTCCATTAATAGTGCATCGATACGGTTTCTTATCCTGCATTGCCGTGTAATAGCTCACGCATCCTGTTTGAGGATTTTCCGCAGCGAATAAATGGTTGTAAATAGTCTTTTCAATTTCACTGATATATTTTGGATTGCCAGTTAAGTAATACAATGCCT
>JBGSNV010000314.1:0-3943 GCA_041739485.1 Chitinophagaceae bacterium | reverse complement strand
CGCCGCCCGAATGGATTGGGCGAATGAAGGTAAAGGCAATCGGAATCCAATCGCAATTATTAATGGAAATGAAGGTATTGAAATCCTGAAAGAATCCCCCGTACAAGGAACCACAATTACACTTGATGCATCAAAATCATATGATCCTGATGGCGATGCACTAACGTTTAAATGGTGGGTTCAACCCGAGGCGGGTAGCTACACAAAAGAAATAACGCTCACCAATGAACACACAAGTACCGTCAGTATTAAAGTGCCCAATGATTCGGCTGGAAAAACTTTCCATGTAATTTGTGAAATAACGGATAATGGCGTTCCGGCACTCACCAGTTACCGTAGAATCATCTTTGAGCCAAAAAAAATCTGAATTAAACGAACGTTTTCAATTGCCGTTTTAAAACCCAGCGACGACGTTAAATGACCAACTAAAAACCAGCACTTATGAAAAGATTGATTTTAAATGCACTGCTTCTGCAAATTATGGTTGGCGCTTATGCCCAATCCGGGACCAAATCATTGATTTCCGGTAAGCAACTTGAGAATTTTAAAAAAGAAAACCTGGTAGCCTGGTGCATAGTACCTTTCGATGCCATGAATCGTACACCTGAGCAACGTGCAGAAATGTTAGTTGATTTAGGTTTGAAACATGTGGCATATGACTGGCGGGAAAAGAATGTTGCTGAATTTGAGGACGAAATTCTTCAATACAAGAAACATGGACTGGATTATTTTGCCTTTTGGAATTCACACGAAAAGGCTTTCGAATTATTTAAAAAATACGAACTCCATCCTCAGATATGGAAGATAAATCCCTCCCCAAAAAAGGGAACACAATTTGAAAAAGTTGAGCTTGCTGCAAATCAACTGATTCCCCTGGCTAAGGAAGCAAGCGCTATTGGATCTAAATTGGGCCTTTATAATCATGGAGGATGGGGAGGAGAACCTGAAAATCTGGTTGCTGTCTGTAAATACCTGAGAACAAAAGGCTTTGAAAATGTCGGGATCGTATACAATTTTCATCATGCACACGAAAATATTGAAACTTTCAAAAAGGATTTTGAATTGATGAAGCCCTTTCTTTTGTGTCTTAATCTGAATGGAATGGCAGATCCGGAGACAGTGAACGAAGAAAAAAATGAAAATATGATAATACCTATTGGTTCAGGAAAGAATGAGGCTGAGATGATTCGAATGGTGATTAAGAGCGGCTATGATGGACCTGTAGGAATACTTGGCCACATTGACACTCAGGATGTAGCAATAAGCTTAACAAACAATCTTAATGGACTTAAAAAAATACTGGGAGAATAGTAGTAATGCCTTCTCAATATGAATAACTTCTTTTTTCAGCCCGGCAAAATCTTATATTCCTCAATAGCAGCTGTATTCCTTCTGTCTTTAAATTTTGGTGCAAATAAATCAGAAACCGCTAATATTCCGATGAATGTTTTATTTGTTACAATCGATGATCTAAGACCTACATTGGGATGTTACGGTGCCCCTCTAATCAAAACGCCAAACATTGATAAAGTGGCTGCTGAAGGCATTCTTTTTGAAAGAGCATATTGTCAGGCAGCAATTTGTGCCCCTTCGCGTCCCAGCCTTTTATCAGGGCTCAGACCAGATTCAACAGGGGTATATGGATTTATAAAGACCTTTAGAGAAAAAGCGCCCAATGTGGTAACGCTGCCGGAGCTTTTTAAAAACAATGGATATCTCTCTACCTATTATGGAAAAGTTTTCCATTCTGATAAGCCTGATCCTCAATCATGGAGTCGTGAAGGTCATCTTGTTGAGCCAGTTGCCTGGAGAGGCTATGTACTAAAAGAAAGCCAGAAAGAAGATTCAATAAATATAGCAACTCCTGGTCCTCCTCATTATGGACCAGCTTTTGAAATGGCTGATGTTCCGGATGGAGCTTATCCAGACAGTTGGATAGCCGATAGCGCAATCAATGTTTTAGAAGAAGTCGCTGAAACGGGTCAGCCATTCTTTCTTGCAGTAGGATTTATTAAGCCGCATTTGCCATTTGTAGCACCAAAAAAATACTGGGATTGGTATGATCCTTCAGAAATTAAAATACCCGAATACCTTGAATTACCGGATGGTTCACCTATATATGCTGTTGATCGTCCGGGAGTAATTACTAGCCGCTACTCAGGATTTGAAGATAAAGATCATGTGAGCAAAGAAATGATGTTAAAGCTGAATCATGGATTCCTGGCCTCAGTCAGTTTTGTGGATGCCCAGTTTGGACGGGTGATAGATAAATTGAAAGAACTGGGATTATATGAAAACACGCTTATTGTTGTATTGGGCGATCATGGACAAAAAGTAGGAGAGTATGGTGCTTTTATGAAGGGCTCCAATTTTGAAATCGATACAAGGGCTCCTTTAATAATAAACTGTCCGGGAAAAAGGGATAAATCTGTACGGACGAATGCACTGGTTGAATTAGTGGATATTTATCCCTCTGTATGTGAACTAACCGGGTTGAAAAAACCCTCACATCTTCAGGGGTCCAGTCTGAATGTCCTTTGGGAGTCACCTGAAATGGAGTGGACTGATTATGCATTTAGTCAGCGTAAAGTAGATCAATACCTTGGAAACGCAATGCGGACCGACCGCTATAGGCTGGTTGTATGGACTTTGTTCGAAAACCGGGACCAGATAGAAGCCATTGAATTATATAATCTTGATACCGATCCCGGAGAAACAAAAAATATCGCCGGTGAACCAGCAAATAAAGAGCTTGTTGATAATTTGCTTAATGAATATTATATTGAATGGAAAAAGAGCCTGCAAACTGGAAAATAGTGTTCAATCTGTGATTATTTGATACTTTAGATATCTAAAATCCTTTCACTAGTTGCTTTAACCCACATTGCAGCATCAATTTCTTGAATTGTTAAAAATGATTACTCTTTTTGTTAAAGATGCTTTATATATTTTTTATCAGCATTCATTAATCATTGAAAATCAATAGTGTGTTTTTCAAAAGTTGCTTGTAGTACCCCATCATGGTGTTGTTTTTTGTCTGTGGTTCGCCCACCTTTACCTTTAATGTTTATCAAACCAATGTACCGGACCAGCAAGAGTACGGGCCATTGTACGGCTCAATACCGGTTGTGCGAAAGCTATCGGCTTGAAGGTATGGTCAAACATGCCACCATTCTGCATTTGGGTGCATTAGCAGAACTGCCAGATGTGGAGCATAAACGAAATTTGGCCATTAGAATCAATGAGTTGGTCAAGGAAAGCCATACAAAAATAAAAAGCCTTTTTCAGCCTGATGCGGTTACCGAAAAATGGGCTCAGCATTTTTTAAACAGATACTGGAAAAGCAGCGGCTGGATATTGCTGCTGGCAAAGATGTACAACTCATAGACACCGAAAGTATTAAACACAGAGATGTACGTGAGATAGGTACAGAAAACATTTGCTTCCAGGCATTACAGCAATTGGGTGTAGCCGATTTTTTGCTTAATGCCGGTTGGAATGAGGATCAAATACAACTTGCACTTACCCACATCATTAGCCGTGCTGCTTACCCAGCCTCAGAACCGGGAACTAGCAGTTGGATATGCCAAAATAATGGTGTTTGCACCCTTACCGGGTACGATGAGGCCAGAATAACAAAAGACAAATTATACGGCATATCCTAGGCACTTTACGGAATCAAAGACCAGCTTGAACTACACCTTGGCAAACGTAATAACGAACTCTTCAATCTTGAAGATAAAATCATTATTTACGACCTTACCAATACCTATTATGAAGGCAGCATACGCCAAAGCTGTAATCGGTAAATAAGAATCCATAGTTTTTGGCAACAGGAATGCAGAGTTTTCCTTTTCCCGGGGGATCCCCCGGGAAAAGGAAAAGTTGATTTTCGCTGGAAATTTTCCAGCCATTATGAATGCATATTTATCCAAACTAATCA
>JBGSNV010000296.1:0-2723 GCA_041739485.1 Chitinophagaceae bacterium | reverse complement strand
GGTAATGGTGTAAGCTTGACGTTATATGTTTGAATGCGAATATTGCGCCAGTATATTTTTTTGCCAGCCAGATCGGGTTGCACCACACTGTGTACCTGTAAGGCAATCAGCCCCGGTCTTACCGCAGTATCTTCCAGTACGCTGATGGGTTTGCCATTGAGCCAGGTAACCACCGAGGTACCCTTGCACTCTATGCGCACCTTATTGAACGCATTTTGCCGGTAGGTGCCGGCAGCAGCAGGATTCAGACCCGTTGGGTACAGCCAGCCCCTGCGGCCTTCGTCATAAATCCCCCCGGCCCAGTCGCGGGACGAGGCCTCCATTTCGTATTGATACCCGTACACAAGTCCCTGCCCTTTGTTGCCTGCGGCATCAAACTGACTCCGAAACTGAATGCCGCTGTTGATGATGGGATCTTCCAGTTTAAATTCCAACTCGAGGATAAAATCGTCGTAAAGCCGGTCGTAAGCCAGAAAGCTATTGGGAGAACCCGGTACCGAAACCCCGATAATCATCCGGTCGTCTACATAATAGCGGGCACTTCCGGTAAGCTGTGTCCACCCCTTCAGGCTTTTGCCATCAAAAAGATTTCTCCAGCTTGCTGTACTTCGTTGTGCAGAAAGCGGGCTAAAAAAACACAGGGACAGCGCCAACAATAGCAAAGCACCGCAGGCCTTTTGAGCCAATCCATTCCTCTTCATTATGGTCATGCAATCAAATTGAGGAGGCAATATAATAAAAAAAACACCCCACTCTTTTTAGAAAGGGGGTGTTTGGTAGGATATGTCTATTTTTTAGCCCAGACTATTGGTAGCATTCAGGTCTTCGAAAGAATGCTTCAAACGATCCTTCATGCTTTCTTCGCCTTTGCGCAGCCAAACCCTTGGGTCATAAAACTTCTTATTGGGTTTGAATTCCTTCATGGGATTATCATTTTGAATTTGAGGTTAACTCTGACTGTCCCATAATCCGGTTTCGTATAATCCAGATACCCCTTTCAAAAAAAAAGTAAAAATAAAAGCCAATACAAATTTATTACATTATAAAATTAAAAAGTTTAAAAAGGTATCATGAAACATTTTTAAAGCACCTTTCAACATAATCTATTTCAAGTTTTATGAAACAGAAATACCCAACGCATCCAACAACCCTTTAATATACCCAACACCAAACAAATTTCCTTTCATTTCATACCCTGCATGCTCATTTGATTCTCCATACATGGTAGGAACATGGTCGGAGCGCAAAGGGCCTTTAAATCCAATATGGTGATATGCCTGCATTAGTTTAAACATATCTGTTGGGCCATTATCATGAAATGTTTCCCTGAACTGTTCAGGAATTCCTTTTACATCCCTGATATGAATAAATTGAATTCTATCCCTAAATTCATAAATTAAAGCTTCCACATCCTCTCCCATTGTGGTAAATGTACCCTGGCAAAATGTTAAGCCATGTGACAGACTGTTACTTAGTGCTAAAGCCCTTCTGATACCATCTGCATTGATAAAAATCCTTCCGATCCCTCTTAAAGGCGAAACCGGCGGATCATCGGGATGCAATGCCATTTTTACACCTGCTTGTTCTGCAGTTGGCATTACACTTTCTATAAAATACTGATAATTGCTCCAAATAGATGCTTCGCTTACTTCGCCAAATTCAGTTAATGTCTGCTGACGGGCAACATTCAAATCGAACCCACTCACCAACGAACCTGCTCTTTCTTCAATAGCAGTATTGGTTCTATACCAACCAATGCCAGCCATAAAATTATAACACAATAGCTTTACACCAAGCCGTCCCATATTGGCAAGCATTTGTTTATACTTTTCAATATCTTCATTTCTTCCATCAAGTCCAAACTTAATACGGTTCATATTAAACTGGTCGCCTTCCAATCCATACAAGGTAAAACCATTCGCTTCGAATAATTCTTTGGATTCTTTTAAGGAATCAAAATCCCACGGGGGTAAATCGCCCGTGATTTCAGGCGACAGTTTGGCAATCGCTAAATCAATACCCATTTGCCTGGCAAGCTGCCATTTTTCGTCGGGCTTATTTCCAAAAAATAAAAAACTCAGTTTCATGGTATCCCGTATTAAAAATATCCACCCTTTTCTGCAATTTCATGTACAGACTGTCCTTCTTTTACCCAACCAAATATTTTCTTTTCATTCTCTTTAATTTCCTCAGCACGAAGCAGTACTTCATAAGCAATATCTCTTGGCACTACCAACACACCATCAATATCCCCTAGTACAATATCTCCGGGCTTAATAGTAACATCATCTATTTGCAGAACGGTTTGGTAATGGGTAATTAAACAGCGCCCAAGGCTTCCGTTGGAGGTGCGATATTTATAAAAAACCGGAAAATTAGCTTCCAGAATCTGATGTGTATCCCGGATTCCTCCGTCAATGCAAGCTGCTTTCACTCCCTTACTTTTTGCTGCTGCCGTCATGACACCACCCCATAAAGTAGCTTTTTCATCTTTGCTTGTATCCCAAACCACAAAGGTATTTTCGCCCAATTCATCAAGCATTTGAACTCTAAATTCCATTTCCCCTCTTACTTTAGCATTTGGTGCGCTTTTCACTGTAAATGCAAAACCCGCAACTGTCCGGTATTCCCTTAAGGGTATTATTCGATTCGGAAGCGTTTGATTAATTAAACAATATTCCCGCAATACATCATTTACGGCTCCGGTGTATAATTTCTCAAAT
>JBGSNV010000110.1:0-15964 GCA_041739485.1 Chitinophagaceae bacterium | reverse complement strand
CTTTTTTACGAAAAATGGAACGGTCTCCATCTGCAGCAACCACCATCTTGCATCGGATTTGCACCGGAACCCCGTCCCGCTCCGCTGTAAGTAATATCCCGTTTTCATCTTTCCTGTAATCGAGTACTTTGGTTTCGTCCCAGAATTCAGCTTCTTTCTTTTCTTTTAAATGCTTCACCAAATATTCATCAAACGTAAACCGGCTAACAGTGAACAATTGACTTTTACCTTCCGGGATATAATCGGCCGGATCGAGATCGGCAAATCGTCCGGAAGGACCATAAAGCCGGAACCGGTTGATTTTTTTAAACTTTTCGGGTTGTCCGAAATCCTTTTTTACTGTTGGAATAACCTGTTCAAGCATGGTTAAACAAACAGGGGTAATGCCATCGCCGCACACTTTTTTTCTGGGGAATCGGGTTTTATCCAAAACCAGATGCCGGATCCCTTCTTTGGAAAGAAACAGCGATGTAGATGCCCCCGCAGGTCCTGCACCACATACCACGACATCGAATTGATATTGTTCCATAATGATGATTATATAAGTCGGACAACCTTTTACCCGCTTTGTATGGCTTCGAAAATAGGCCATATCCTTCAAACGCCATGCTTTTGAGCAACGGAAAAATCAGAGACGGAAACTAAAAAAGGCGGCCATAAAAAAATACCCTGCATCGTGGCAGGGTAGAAAGGGGAAATCAGTTATCGCAAAAGGATTAATGAGAAACCTTGGGCTCCATATGTTTTGCTTGTTCAATAATACTTTTGATCACTTCCATAGAGGGCGTTGTGCCACTAAGACCCAGTTTGTCATTGGTAGCTATTAGTTTTTCATGCAGGTTTTCGGCATTTCGCAGGGCAAGTTCTTTTACAGAGTTTACTCCGGCTGCTTCCAGCAATTCAGCGAATTGTCCGGCCACCCCATTGATACGCATCAAATCAGCATGATTTACCCAGGTAAGTATTAATGACTCCGGTAAACCGGTTTCCTCAGCCAGCTTTACCCTTCCTTTTTTGGTGCCCGCAACTTCGAGTAATTGTCCGGTCTTTGCTACGCCTTTGGCTTTCAGTTTGGCTCCGTAAGCTTCCCCAATCCCTTCGATTGTTGTGATTTCATAGGTCATATTTCCATCGTTTTAATAGCAGCAAAGTAGGGCTTTTTTTTAAATATCCGTTGCTTTCAGAAAAATGGTTCAAAGGATTCTTTGACATTAGGATCCCTTTTCTTTTTTTGACGAAACCCACTTGCAGGATAGGTCAAAAGTAAATAAAAAAAAGACTGCCCCCGTACAGGAGGCAGTCTTTATATCATCAGGGGAAACCCTTTTACTTTTTGGTTACTGCATTGGGATCTGATTCCCCGAGTGGCTTGTTTTTAGCCAGATCCACCAATACCGGTGCTGCTACAAAAATAGATGAGTAGGTACCGGTAAACACACCTATCAACAAGGCGAAAGCAAAACCTCTTGTTACTTCTCCACCAATAGCGAAGAGAATGAGGATGGCAATAAACACCGTTACTGAGGTCATAATGGTACGGCTCAGGGTATCATTGATAGAACGGTTGATAATCGTACTTGTACTGGAACCACGCATCAGGTGACTATTTTCCCGGATACGGTCAAATACAATGATCGTATCGTTCATTGAGAAACCAATTACCGTTAACACCGCCGCAATAAAGTGCTGATCTATTTCGAGTGGGAATGGTACGATTTTGCGGAACAAACTAAATACGATTAACGTTACAATCACGTCATGCAGCAAGGCAATGATGGTACCCACGCTGTAGCGCCAGTCGTTAAACCGGATAAAGATGTAAGCCACAATAATCAACATGGCTACAATCGTAGCAATGATGGCACCGTTCTTTAAGTCTTCAGAGATCGTTGGTAATACCGTTTGAGATCCAACCTTATAATTCTGGTCAAATTCAGCATAAGACAATCCTTCCGGCAAGAACTTGTTCAGTCCTTGGTACAAGGATCTTTCCACGGTGCTGTCAATATTCTCTCCCGATTTATCAATCAGGTAAGAGGTGGTAATATTTAACTGATTGCTTGTAGAAACCGTTTTAATGATCGGGAATTCTCCAAAGGTCTTTTCCAGTTCATTTCTAACTTCATCGTTTTCCATTGGCTTATCGAAGCGGATGGTGTAACTACGGCCTCCTTTGAATTCCACACCCTGATCAAATCCGTTGAAGAGAGATACAACACCCAGGATAACGATGAATATGGAAATTACATAAGTGATTCTCCGGAATTCGATGAATCGGAATTGAGAATGCTGGAAAATCTTACGGCTGACAGCAGTAAAATATTCAAGGTGCTTTTTGCGGTTGGTAAACCAATCGGTTAAAGTACGGCTCACCAGAATTCCACAGAAAAGGTTCAATACGATACCCACCATTTGCACGGTAGCAAATCCTTTAATAGGTCCTAATCCAAAGTAGAAAAGGATGGCAGCGGTCATAAAAGTAGTAACGTGCGAATCGAGTACAGGTGCCAGCGAGCGCCGGTAACCATTGGCTACCGCCGATTCATAGCCCTTACCGCCTTTAAGCTCCTCCTTGATTCTTTCAAAGATGATCACATTCGTATCCACGGCCATACCAATCGTCAGCACAAGGCCGGCAATAGAGGCTGCTGTGAAAGTGTTTCCAATAGCGGTAAGAATGGCAATAGTCAGAAAGATATTCAGAATCAGAGATACGTTTGCAACCCAGCCACTGTTGTTATAATAACCCAGCATTAACGCAAAAATTACCAGGAACGCAATGCTGAAGGCCATGCTTCCACCCTGAATGGCTTCTGCACCAAGGGTAGGCCCTACTATTTGCTCCTGTACAATTCGTGCCGGTGCCGGAAGCTTACCACTTTTCAGTGTTTCAGCAAAATCGACTGCTTCCCGAACTTCGTAGTTTCCGGTAATAGCAGAGCTACCATTCGGGATTACACCATTTACAGTAGGAGCACTCAATACGAAATCGTCGAGTACGATGGCAATGCCTTTACCAATATTGTCTCCGGTCATGCGCGCCCATATTTTGGCACCCAACTGATCCATCTTCATATTGATTGAAACCCGGCCACGCTCGTCAAAATCCTGATTGGCATCGGTGATCCGCTCTCCTTCCAGTTTTGCACGGGTACCATCTACGGTTTTGAGCGCATAAATGGCAAACAGTCCACTTGATTTGTCATTGGCATTTCCCAAATAACCATAAGTGAATTTAAGGTTGGAAGGGAGTTTGTTCGTAACAATAGGGGAACGAAGATAGGCACCAAGTTGGGCAGTATCTTTTTGTTGAACCACACCAAGCGCACTCGGATAACTTACTTTTCCGGTTTGGGGATCCTGCTCGGGCTGGAAAATATTGGCGAACAGCGAAATAATCGGACGATTCGCTGCAATTGCTGCTGCAGAAGTATCGGATGCTGCTGTGGTGGTATCACTGATATTTGTGGTATCTGAGGGTCCTTTCAGCGAAGCGGCTAAGGCAGTTTCTGCATCCAAAAGCGACTGATCGATGTCTCCGAGGTTATACAATTCGAAAAACTGCAGGTTTGCAGAGCTTTGCAAGTACTTGCGCACCCGCTCTTTGTCTGTAACACCGGCAAGTTCTACCGAAATGATTTTTTTGGCTTTATCCGGGTTGATGTTGGGGGAAGCCACACCAAAGCGGTCGATCCGGTTGCGGAGGATCTTGAACGTATTTTCAAAAGCAAGATCGGCTTCATTGCGGATGTAATTGATCGTCTCGTTGTCGCTGCTTTCGAAAGTAATTTTCTGACCACTTGCGGCGGCAAATAAAGGAGCCAGCTTCTTATCCGGAGCAATTTGCTTGTAGTTATCTACAAACAAATCAATGAGGTCCTGACCTGAATTGGCTTTTTGTGCATTGGCTTTGGCAAGGGCATCATTAAATGCCTTGTCGCGGCTGTAATTACTCAAAGCACGGATCAGGTCGCTGATACCAACTTCCAGCGTAACGTTCATACCGCCCTGCAAATCAAGACCCAATTTGGCTTCCCAGTTTTTGGCTTCCTTATAGGTATCGCCCCACCAGGTGATCTTTTGATTTGAAGTACTGTCCATTAACCGCATGGTACGGGCACGCACGGCGTTGTTTAAAGTATCCTCATAAAGGGCTTGCAGCTCTTTATTTTCAGGGTACTTTACTTTGGCGGCCGGCAAATAGGCACTCACCTGCTTTTGCGCTTTTTCTTTCATTTTGTCTTCGTGGCTGCGCACAAACCACGTAAACGACATGGTGTAAAGTCCTACAAGGGTCAAAATAACCGCAAAGAACCTTACCAAACCTTTCATTTGCATATCTATAGTATTACAGGTACCTTTAAATTAGGGGTGCAAAAATAGGGGAATTACACTCATACCAATGGGTTTTGCACAGTCGGGGAAAATTAGTCTGTTTTTCAGGGGGTAACAGGGTATGGAAAGGCCTTCGAAAGATTGTATTATTGCAAGTATGAAGATGTATTTTTCTTTTATGGGCTGGGGTATCATGGCTGTTTTAGGGCTTACAGCCTGTAGCAGCAGTAAAGTAGTGAAAGGAACAGCCCGTACCTTCGAAACAGGAAGCACTTTACCCAAAACCACCACGGAACCGGCGTCAAGAACCGGATATGCCCGAAAATTGGGGATAGATCCACCTGCGGAAGCCAATCCGAAACTGATGATGACCATAGCCGACTGGATGGGGTCTCCCTATAAATTCGGGGGGACTTCCAAAAACGGGGTCGATTGTTCCGGATTTATTCAGGAAGTGTATAAAATGGTGTATAACAAACCAACTCCAAGAACCACCACCCAACTATTTACGGCCTCGGAATCCGTTTCTAAAAGACAATTGAAAGAAGGAGATCTTGTTTTTTTTGAAATCAACACTTCTAAAGTAGAACATGCTGGAATTTATTTGTTTGATGATTATTTTGCACATGCGTCCACTTCAAGAGGAGTTATGATCAGTAAACTGACCGATGTTTACTGGAGTAAATATTTTAAGGGTGGTGGACGAATCTCCCGGTAAACGTACTTGATCTCTGTTTTTTGGGTAGATTTTTTTACTTTCTGTCACCATTAATCCATGATCCTCGTATTATCGGGGTGACACCAATTCATGAAATGAAAAAAATAAGGCGTCCGTTTTCAGATATGGCTATCCTCCTTGGGATTAGTTGTACGGTTTTAATGCTTTCAGGCTGTTTTTTAAAGCCTCAGAAAAGAAGCACAATTCCGATATCCGGCCCGCCTTCAGTTGTTATGGAAAAAACGATGCCAACAATAGACAGCTTCCTCATTGAGCGGATTCTTAAAAAACATCCTGAATGGTTTCAGGTTTTTTTGGAGCAGCCGGAAAACTACCGGATGCAGATTTCCTATACACAAATCGACAGAGACAGCAGCAATACCCCTCACTTTACCCAATACGATTACCGGCCTGGAGCAGAATATACCTATCCGGCAAGTACCGTCAAGCTCCCTGCAGCAGTGCTTGCGCTTGAAAAATTGAATAATTTGAACGTAAAAGGGCTCACCAAAGACAGCTACATGTTCACCGAACCCTTACGAATCGCCGAAAAACCTGTTTTCGAAGATCCATCAAGCCTTTCTGGCAAACCTTCGGTAGCCCAATACATAAAAAAGATATTGTTGGTAAGTGACAATGATGCTTTTAACCGGATCTATGAATTTGTAGGTCAGGAAGCCATGAATGACCGATTGCAGGCGCTTGGCTTTACCGAGGCAGAGATGAGACACCGTTTGAGCATGCCTTTGAATGATGCTGAAAACAGGCTGACCAATCCGGTTTGGTTTATGGATACCCGTGGAAATACCCTTTACCGGCAAGCTTATCAGGAAGCCAAAAGGGTGTATACACCCCGCGATGCAAGTATCGGAAAAGGTTATATGGCTTCCGATCCGGTTACATCTAAGCCGGTCCTGATGAACAAACCTCTTGATTTCAGCAATAAAAACCGGTGGCCGGTGTACCATGCCCACCGCATGATTCAATATTTGATGTTCCCAGAATCGCAGCCCGAAACTGAAAAATTAAATTTAACTTCAGATGACTACTCGTTTCTGTGGAAATATATGAGCATGCTGCCTGGAGAAAGCAATTATCCCAACTACAATTCCGCTGATTATTGGCCGGCCTATGTAAAGTTTTTGTTGCTTGGCAGCGAAAAAGGAAGCTGGCCCGACTCAAACTTACTCATTTTTAATAAGGTGGGAGATGCTTACGGACATTTGCTTGATGCCGCCTACATTGTGGATTTTGACAGCAAGGTTGAATTTATCCTTTCAGCAGTGATCTACTGCAACAAGGATGGAATCCTTAACGACGATGCCTATGATTATGAAAGCGTTGGTTTTCCGTTCATGAAACATTTGGGGGAGGCAGTCTATGAATACGAGGTCCAAAGACCCCGCATGCATCTGCCCGATCTGAGTCGTTTTAAAATGTTGCCGCAAAATAATCCACAGGTGCCGACCTTTGCCCCTTTCTGATGATTGTTAAATCCCTGATGTATGTGGAAATGGGTTCGTTATGTTGTGTTGGTTTATGCATTGCTGTGTGGGTTATTTTTTGCTTATCAGCACCTGTTGTACTTTCAGCCCAAGGCACTTAACCTCAATCATGCCCTTACTTTCCCGGTGCGACTACGCATTTCCAACAGCAAAATACCCTACGATGCGAATACCCTGATAGATGTAGTGAAGTTAAAGCCGCTTGATTCTACAAAACCCGTCAAAGGGGTGGTGCTGTTCTTTCATGGCAATCGTTTTAATGTAGAGCATTACAGCACGTATGCACCTTATTTTACCCGCAATGGCTATGAAGTTTGGATGCCCGATTACCCGGGATACGGCCGCAGTACCGGGGAAATGGAGATGAAAGTACTGAATGAGCTTTCTGTACAATTGTATAAAATGGCAAGGGCTACGTATGAACCCGGTCAGATTGTTCTTTATGGAAAATCGCTGGGAACGGGAATCGCATCCTACCTTGCTTCTATGCGGGATTGTCATAGTCTTGTGCTGGAAACACCGTATTACAGTCTTTCCTCGCTTACCCAATCCTATGTTTATCTGATTCCGGTTCCTCAGCTTATTCGGTACAACCTGAAGACCGGAGAATATTTCAAGGAAATTACAGCACCGGTTACTGTGCTTGCCGCCGGCGATGACGAACTGATTCCACTCGAAAACAGCCTGCGCTTGTTACCGGTTATGAAAAAACAGGATGCTTTTTACCTGATTCCGGGGGCAACGCACAATAGTTTGCCGTCATTTGATGCCTATCAGCAGACAATTGACAGTGTCCTGAACAAGTAAAATCTTTATCTTTACTGTCTGAAATTTGAATTATTTTCTTTAAATTATTCCGGCGGTTGGGGTTGGTATATGCCTTCTTTACAGGGATTTCCCCTTTTTTTTATCTGCCAAATGAAGTTTTTGACAGGTTTCGAATAAATAGTTGAATTTTCATTTTGTAGATTGGCAACAAATGCGCACCTTTGCCGTCCCAAAAAATTAGTGATCATGGCCAGAGTATGTCAGGTTACCGGAAGAAAGCCATTAGGCGGACACAAGGTGAGCCACTCCAATATTAAAACAAAGCGTCGTTTTTTGCCAAACCTGCAAAAGAAGCGTTTTTATCTTGCAGAAGAAGACAAGTGGGTAACCCTCAAGTTGACTGCAGATTCTATCCGCACCATCAATAAGGTAGGTTTGTACACCGTTGTTAAGCAACTGCGTGAAAACGGAGTGCACATTTAATAGTAAGTAGCAATTAAACGAATTATCAATCATGGCAAAAAAATCAAAAGGCAACAGAGTTCAGGTAATTCTGGAGTGTACTGAACACAAAACCAGCGGTATGGCTGGAACAAGCCGATATATTTCTGAAAAGAATAAGAAGAATTCTCCTGAAAGATTGGAACTGAAGAAATTCAATCCCATTTTGAAGAAAGTAACTGTACATAAAGAAATCAAGTAATTTTTCGATTCGGAAAACAGGAGTGTTTTACCCCGGATTGATCTTAAAGTATAAATTGAGCAAAAATGGCAAAAGCAGCAAAAACGGCGATCAAGACCAAAGACCAGAAGGCAGCATCTGAAGCTAAGAACTGGAGCAAGGTTATTAAAGCAGTGCGCAGCCCAAAAACAGGCGCCTACACTTTTAAAGAAGCCATCGTACACAAGGACAAGGTGAAGGATTTTCTTTCTGATAAATAAGTATATCTTTCCCGGGAGCCATGTAAAATATTAGCTGTCACGCCGAATGGGTGTGGCAGCTTTTTTATTTTACACGCCTGAGATTTCTCTGCTTTATACAACAACGGGTCTGTTAATTCAGCGTATATTGCAAAGATTTCATATGTTCATTTTTAGTGCGTAGGCTTTGCCTGCTTGTTTTTATTTGTCATATGGTTCCGATAGCTATCGGAACCCTGATGATCATTTGTGCTGGGTGTGCTCCGGCTCGTGGGGATTTCATATGTTCATTTTTATTGTTTTTTAATTGCCACATGGGTCCGAACATTCGGTCCGAATGTTCGGATCCCTTATTGACCATCTGCGCAGGGTGTGCTCCGGGTCCGAACCTTCGGACGTGTGGATTTCATTGCATCAAACCGAATTTCTACTACTATGGGATTTTTTGATAAACTATTTGGAAAAAAAGAAAAGGAAAGCCTTGAACAGGGTCTTGAAAAAACAAGAACGGGTTTTTTTACCAAGATCACCAAAGCAATTGCCGGAAAAAGTACGGTTGACGAAGAGGTACTTGATAATCTGGAAGAAGCGCTCGTAAGTGCCGATGTGGGTATTGAAACGACGGTTGCCTTGATTGATAAGCTTTCGGAGCGGGTAAAACGCGATAAGTATCTCAATACCTCCGAACTTAATCATATTCTACAGGATGAACTGACCGGGCTGCTTGCCAAACCGGCAGATGGCATTGCCAAAGATTTTGATCTCGCCGGCATGCCCAAACCCTATGTGTTGCTTGTGGTAGGCGTAAATGGAGTAGGGAAAACCACCACGATTGGTAAACTTGCCCATCAGTTTAAGCTTGCGGGTAAATCTGTTTTACTCGGAGCAGCTGATACTTTTCGGGCAGCAGCTGTGGATCAATTAACGATTTGGAGTGAGCGGGTAGGCGTGCCTATCGTAAAACAACCTATGGGGAGTGATCCTGCTTCGGTAGCTTTCGATGCCGTACAAAGCGGCATTGCCCGCAATGTGGATATTGTGATTATTGACACAGCAGGCAGACTCCATAATAAACTCTACCTGATGGAGGAATTGAGCAAGATCAAACGGGTGATTCAGAAGCAGCTTCCACAGGCGCCGCACGAAGTCTTGCTTGTGCTCGATGGCAGTACCGGTCAGAATGCCCTTGAGCAGGCCAAACACTTTACTGCAGCCACCGAAGTAACCGGCTTGGCAATCACCAAGCTTGATGGAACCGCTAAAGGAGGTGTGGTGCTTGCTATCAGCCACCAAATGAATATACCGGTGCGTTATATTGGTGTAGGAGAAAAAATGACAGATCTTTTGGTTTTTGAACCTAAAGCCTTTGTTTCGACCTTGTTCAACCTTGGAGAGGTTTCCTGAATCCGAAAGGTAGTATTCCCGTATTTTTTGCAGAAAAAGCGAGTGTGTGTTTAATCTCTATCCCTACCTTTATCTTCCTAAAACGAAGATCTTATGGGTAAGTTTTCAGAAAAAATGCAGCCCCATCATCGGGAATTTATAGAGCGGCAACAATTGTTTTTTGTAGCTACAGCACCCTTGAACGGCGAGGGGAGGGTAAACCTATCTCCTAAAGGTCTCGATGCATTTCGGGTGCTCGATGATTATACGGTCGGTTATATGGATATTGTAAGCAGTGGCAACGAAACCTCGGCGCACACCCTCGAAAATGGCCGGATAACCTTTATGTTTTGCTCCTTTGACGACAAACCCAGTATCCTAAGGCTTTATGGCAAAGGGCGCGCCGTATTACCCGGTACTGCCGATTGGGATGTTTACAGCTCGCATTTTACCATTTACCCAAGTACGCGCCAACTCATTCTTGCCAACATCGATTTGGTTCAAACTTCCTGTGGCTATGGAGTTCCCAGGTACGAATATCAGGGAGAACGCGATATTCATTTTGAATGGGCCGAAACTTTAGGCGAAGAAGGAATAAAAGCTTACAGCCTCAAAAAAAATGTAGTGAGTTTGGATGGATTGCCTACTGATTTAGGATTGCATAACCCCTGAGCTTTTCCGTAGGATAATCAGATAAATTTATTTGGCTTGCCAACCTGTGATTTATATTTTCTATTGTGGTAATTTATCCCATAGATTGAGCTGTTTTGGAGCCCCGAAATGCCTACAGCAAAGCAAGTGGAAACAGGAAGAGAAGTAAAAATATTATGGGTATTATTTTATAAATATTGTTCATCAGAAGCTTGATTGAATAAATGCTTTTTTGAACACTTCAAATTTTTCCGGTTTATATAAACATGTTTAAAGGCTGAGAATATTAATATTTCCTATATTTAATTGCTATTTTATATGAAAAGAATGTTATTCAGATTTACACATGGGGGATAAGATTAAAATACTGATTGTTGAAGATGAAATGATTATTGGGGCCAAAATTTCGATGCAATTAGAACAACTCGGCTATGAGGTTTCGGGGTTATTGCCCCGGGGAGAAGAGGTGGAGAAACTGGTTGCTGAAAACAGACCGGATATCGTTTTGCTTGACATACAATTGAAGGGAGATTTGGATGGTATTGAAACCGGAAAGTTGCTTACTGAAAAATGGAATATCCCCATCATTTATTTAACCGCCAACAGCGATGAAGCCACTTTCAATCTGGCAAAAGCTACCAAACCTTCGGCTTTTATAGCCAAGCCCTTCAGGCAAATTGATTTACAAAGGGCTATTGAATTAACGCTTACAAGGATAAAGCCATCTGAAGAAATACCCGAAGATTCAAATCTTCCCGTTAAGGAGATATCTTCCATTCTGAATGACCGGATTTTTGTTAAACATAAGGACCGCATGGTTAAAATCCTTTTTAAAGATATTCTTTTTATTGAGGCGATACGAAACTATAGCAAGATCATTACTAATGGGGGAGAATACCTGTTGTCCATTACCCTGAAAAAAATTGAGGAAAAATTACCCGAAACGGTTTTTCTTCGCATTCATCGAAGCTATCTGGTAAATATTTTGCTTATAGAAGAAGTAAGCGATAACCGAGTATTTATTGGTAAGCATGAAGTACCGATGAGTGGAGTTTTAAAAGACAACCTGATGCAGCGTATTACAAAAATTTAGTCAATAAAAAATGTAAGGGGTATTTATGAATTACCAGGTGAAATTATTTCTATTGCTTTTTTCTTGCTCCTGTAGGTTCGTTTTTGGGCAAACGCCCGCTGTAGATAGTCTGAAGCAGCTATTGGCGGTAGAAGAGGCAGCTGAAAAAAAAGCAGAACTGATTAAGAGTCTGATAAATCTTACTTCAAATATTGATTTAAATATTGGTTTGGATAACGCACGTATGGGAGTTGCCTTTGCCGATAAATCAAAGGATAAAAAAATACAACCTGAATTTTATGAAATGCAGGGCAGGATACATGCCAATCTGCTTGAATTAGATTCTGCTTCTTTCTATTTTAATAAAGCCATGAAGGGCTATACGGCCATCAATCAAAAAAAAGGACAAGCGACCACCTGGTTTAAAATAGGGTGGGTGCATAAAAAGAAGGGCGAACTGGAAGAGGCTCTGAAAGCCGACCTGAATGCTCTTTCCCTTATGGAAGAACTTGATGACAAATTGGGAATTGCAGGAGCCTACTCCCGGTTGTCGGAAGATGTATCGCGGCAGGGCAGGCAGGAAGAGGCTTTGGAGTACGCCATTAAAACCATCGAAATCTGCGAGAAAAATAACCTTCAGGAAGAATTGGTATATGGTTACACCGCAGCAGGGGCTGCAAGCATAGCTATGTACCAACCCGAAAATGCATTGACTTATTTCAGCAAAGCGTATGACCTGGCTAAAGCACTTGGTTTCCCGCCTATGAATATGTGCGATTTTATGAATAACAAGGGCAATGCACTGAAGAGGTTGGGAAAACTGAATGAAGCTTTGGCGCAATATGAGGCTACTTTGGTTCTCGCAAAAGAAACCAATTACACGAATGCCATCCATACGGTGACAGCTAACCTGGGGGAAATTAATCTGTTGATGGAAAATTATCAGGCTGCGCTGCCTTTTCAGCTGGAAACGGTAAGCTTACTTGAGGAAGCAGGTGACCTGACGAATCTCACCGAAAACTACGGACATGTAAGTACCATTTACGAAAAACTCGGCAACTTCAAAGAGGCTTTGGCCTTCCAAAAGAAAGCGAGGTTAATGCGGGATAGTACTGCTAAAATTGAAAGCGATAAAGCCATGAGCGAAATGCTTACGCGCTACGAAACCGGTAAAAAGGAAGCAACAATTACCCAGCAGCAAAAACAACTTTCGCAGCAAAGGATGGTACAATGGCTTACCATTGGCGTGGTTGTTTTGCTTGCAGGCTTTTTGGTATTCGGATACCGTAGTTACAAAGCCCGAACTGAATCTAACCGCTTGCTTGCCGCTAAAAATGCAGAGAACGAATTGCTGCTCAAAGAAATTCACCATCGGGTAAAAAACAATCTGGAAGTAGTAAGCAGTTTGCTTGCCTTACAATCAGCCCAAATAGATGATCCGGGCACCAAAGATGCCATGTTGGAAGGGCAAAACAGGGTGCAATCCATAGGCATTGTACACCAAAAGCTTTATCAGGGTACCAATCTTGGTGCTATCGAGATGAGAGATTATTTTATCAATCTGAGCGAAAGCATTCTCGACTCCTTTGGTGCCGATAACCGGGTAACGATTGAGTGTGCCATGGATACTCTTGATGTGGACATTGATACTGCCGTTCCGTTGGGACTCATTGTAAATGAATTACTCACCAACACCCTAAAATATGCTTTTCCCGATGGACAGCAGGGGAAAGTTGAAATTAGACTGCAAAAAAATGCGGAGGGTATACTTCAATTACTGGTTCGTGACAATGGCATTGGAAAAAGCGGCACCACAAAAGGCACCGGTTTTGGCGGACAATTAATCTCATTGCTCACAAAGCAATTAAACGGAACCATGCAGGAAGAGGTGAAAAATGGTACGAGTATTTCATTTGACTTTAAACCTGCAAAAGCAGCCTGATAAACCTGGCATTTTGTTTGGGTGCCTGCCATGACCTTCCATCTGATTTTTTTGAATGCTTAATACGGAGCAATTTCCTCAATAAACATTTTCCCAACTGATTATATCCATTTCTTCAAGCAATTTGGTTTAGCTGATAGTCCTTTAGTAAAATCCTGAATGTAAGTTTTATTCCCTGTTAACCTCATCCGGATGGCGGGTATGGCATCCTCGAGAGCCGATAATCACTTTTAGTTTAAAATCTACCTTCCAACTTTTTCCCGATAAATAAATGCCCCCCTCTGAAAGGGAATGGTACCTGCTTGTCCAATATGCCTGATTACTCCGAGGTATTGTAAATACATTTATAAACATTAGCGAAAACCAAGCAAATTCTGTTTATGACTACAATGCTCCGTTTTTTTACCCTTCTTTCGGGAATTATTTTATGTTGGACTGCTAATAGCCATGCCCAACAAGCTACCACCTTCAATACCTCAGGTACTTATACCGTACCCGAAGGTGTTACCCATATTTGGGTGCAAATGTGGGGGGCAGGAGGTAAGTCAAATTATGATTTTTCTTATCTATTTTCTTACTCAGGCGCCGGTGGAGCTTTTACCGAGAGTAAATTGATACCGGTTACGCCAGGTAAATCATACAACATAAAAGTAGGTATTCCAGAAACTTTAATTAACACCTCTACAAATAGTTTTAGTGCCATTTTTGACGGTGGCAATGAATTGATACGTGCTAATGGTGCTTGGTTTACAGGTGGTCCTGTTCGCGGGGTTGCAAGTACAGGTAGTAATGTAGCTAAGTCATATGATGGAGGGAACGCTGGCTATTCACAACCATACGATTTAATTAATGGTGCTTACGGAACCGTTTTTTATGGCGGAGGTGGTGCAAGTGGTGGAACCGGTGGTGCAGGTGGAAATGGTCAGGATAATAATGGAACCGGTATCACAGCGGGTGGCCAACCACAAGGGGTTGGTGGTACCGGGGGTAATGGCGGAATTCACTACAATTTTGGAAATACAAGAATTAGAGGTGCTGATGGCGCAATTCCCGGTGGGGGCGGCGGCGGTCCCGTTGGGCAAGGTGCAAGGGGAAGGGTAATTGTGTATGCCTGTTATAGCGCGGGAAGTGTTGGTGAAGATCATACGGTACCTTTTCCATTTGAATTAGCATCCGATTCTATTTTAAGTGTCAACGACGGCGGACCTTTTCCTACGCCCGATTATACCTGGGAGCAAAGCCCGAATAATAGCAGCTTCAGCACGTTGGCAGGAGGGTTTACAGAAAAATCCATTCCGCTGAACAGCGTTACGCTCCCAAGCGGTACCGATGTGCGGTATTTCCGGCGCAAAGCCAATACCTGTGCCGATCCCAATACCACCAATGTGGTAAAAATAAGGGTATTCAGTCAGGCAAATGGCCTGCTGAATGGTACCATTACCGGGCAGGTAATCAGTACCAACGGTATTGGAGTACAAGGCATTACCATTACCGCACAAAAAACCATCGCATTAAAAGGTAGCCCTGTTACTAAAACTTATACGGCAGTTACCAATACCAATGGACAGTATTCCATTCCCAATATTTTTTACGGAGATATTTCCAACGGAGATCCGGGTAATGTACAGTTTACGGTTACCCCTTCCAAAGATGATCATGTATTTACACCGGCCTCATCTACAGTTACCTTAACCAACACAAATCCCACATCGCTTCCGCAGAATTTTACAGATAATACGGTGTACACCATTACAGGTAAAACTTATCAGGAATGTGTGGGTTGCCTCAATGCGCTCGATCAGGTAACGACTACAGAAGGACGGGTGGATAGTGTGGAAATGTACCTGAATAATTCTTTCAGAACCAATACCGGATTCATTGATCCGCCGGGAGCTTACGGGCTTTACACGCTTACGGTAAATGACCCCGCTACCTATAAAATTGAGCCGAAGTTTAGTAATCACAAGTTTGTACCTGCATTTTTAAATGTACCAGTTACAGCCAATGTGGCAAACATCAATTTTAAAGATACCAGTACCCGTATGATTTCGGGTAAGTTACTGGCAGGTTGTAACGATTATATCGGTACGGCTGTGCTGGAATTTTACGATGTGCTTCCAAGGGATGCTAATAATTTTCCCCGGCCGAGTGAATTCAGAAAAAGGGTGACCACTACGGCGGGTACCGGAGCTTATACCATATCGTTGCCTGCCCGAAAATACCGGGTGAAAGTAATTAGTTTCAGTCCGGCTGCAGGGTCCGGTGTTACAAGTATTGAATTGCTTGATTTCTTCAATACAAAAGTATCTGAGGATTCTTTAACCCGGGATATTACCACCCGCGATACCACACTGAACATTGTGTTTAACCGGGCGCCAACGCTGAGTATCACCGGGCTCGATCCGGTTTGTACCACCCCGCAACCTTTTAGCCTTATTAAGCAGGTAAATGAGCGAACCATTATTGTAAATGCCTGGCAGGGTGCAGCAAGCAAAAACTGCCCGGCCATAGATACAACGCTTACCATCGTAACCAATATTCAGAAGGACGATCAGCCGGAAACGCTGACCTTTAAGACCATTAACGGCCGGGCAGAATTTGTTTTAACAGGAGGAACACCCAATATTGTTGCGCCGCATTTCAAGCAGTTTAGCTCCTCTTTCAAAGAT
>JBGSNV010000291.1:0-3177 GCA_041739485.1 Chitinophagaceae bacterium | reverse complement strand
ATGTGGCTGGAATTATTGAGAAAGAAAAAATTGTCAAATGACAGTACCAACTACCTTTATCAATACTGTACTTATGAAGAAAGAACCCGGAAAAATGCAAGCTATTCCCTGCGTTTACACTTAAGTTGACGCGTATGCCCTACAGGGCTTTCTTAATAATTCGAGCAACGTCTCCCGGAGGCACGGAGGGGACGTTGCGACACAATGACCAACCACCATAATGCCGCCCCTACAACGCTTAATTGACTACACCCATTCGAGCAACGTCTCCCGGAGGCACAGAGGGGACGTTGCGACACAATGATCAACAAACATAGTGTCGCCCCTACAGGGCTATAATGGAACCTTCGTAACCATACCCTTCTACCATAATGTCGCCCCTACAGGGCTTTCTTAATAATTCAAGCAACGTCTCCCGGAGGCACGTAGGGGACGTTGCGACACAATGACAAACCACCATAATGCCGCCCCTACAGCGCTTAATTGACAACACCCATTCGAGCAACGTCTCCCGGAGGCACGGAGGGGACGTTGCGCCACAGTGCCACCATAATACCGCCCCTACAGGGCTGTAATGGAACCTTCATAACCATACCCTACGCCAACCATTAGATCCGCGGAATGAGCCTGCATCTGCGATGACCTTTACAAGCCTGCCATTGTACAGACGAGTAAAGGCCGGCAAGATATCAGATTCTATTTTTCACCCGAAAGAGATGACCTTTGCTCAGGACTGCCTGACGGCTTCCGGCTACCCTGCGTCAACGGATGTTCTGTTCCAAATGTTCAGAATTTCGGAAGAACCTTTCGATTAGAGGCAGGATCTTTAAATACTGAAGCCGTGAACAGGAGGACGATGCGCATGGAAGGATAATTGAAAAGGACGCCTGTCTCCAAATCTCTAAATTACCCTTAACTTTTCGCCAATTAATAAATTTGTATATTCAAACTCAAGGATTTTTTTATGAAGAGAGGGATTTTTTTAATGGTGTTGATTTCGCTTACAGTGGGAGGCTATCTGGGTTGGAATCGTTTTTTTGCGGGTACCACCCGTTTTACAGCAAGCGAAAGATACCTCTACATTCCTACACAATCGGCTGACAGAGCAACCGTACTCGGCTTATTGGAAGCGGATAGTATGATCTCGCATAAAAGCGCTTTTGACTGGATGGGCAAACAACTCGATTACTGGGAAAACGTAAAACCCGGCAGGTATAAGATTGAAAAAGGGCTGAGTACCTACAAGATCGTGAAGTTATTGCGAAGCGGCCGGCAAGCCCCTACCCGGCTTGTTATTAATAAATTGCGGATGCCACAGGATCTGGTAAAGGTCATTGGACGCTGTATCGAATCGGATTCGGCGATCATTCATGATTTCATAAATCAGTCCGAAAAAATGAAGGAACTGGGATTTACAGAAGCCAACTGGCCCGCTATGATTATTCCCAACACTTATGAAGTACTCTGGACTTGGGAAACGGAAAAAGTGCTGGAGAAACTAAAAACAGAACGGGATAAATGGTGGTCGCAAAAAGATCGGGAAGAAAAAGCAGCGGCGTATGGATTAACACCTTATGAGGTGCATATAATAGCGAGTATTGTAGAAGAAGAAACCAATAAAAAAGATGACAAACCACTGGTGGCAAGTGTGTACCTGAACCGGATAAAACGGGGGATGCCACTGCAAGCGGATCCAACGGTACGTTTTGCCATGAAAGACTTTAAGAGTAACCGGGTTTTGTACACACATTTAAGAACGCCCTCTGCCTATAATACCTATATGAACCGGGGTCTGCCTCCCGGCCCGATATGTACAGCTACCCCGCAAACGCTGGAAGCCGTGCTGAACGCTCCAAAAACAGAATATATCTTTTTTGTAGCCAATGCCGATTTGATGGGGGGTAGTACTTTTACATCCAACCTGAGTGATCATAATAAGGCAGCACGATTGTATCAGGATTCGCTGAGTGCCTGGCTTAAAAGGAAAGCTATAAAGGAAAAAGCCATCCGGGACTCTATAGCTGCAAATAGTGAAACCGTAGTGAAATGACTAAATTAGAACGCATAATCATTGAATGGAAGCCGATAGCCAAAATCCTTCGCAAAAGCAAACAAATAACGCTGCCTGGCTTTGAAGGAATGCCGCTGTACGATGTCCTGATTTTTTTTGTGCAACAAGTAAAAAAAATCGGGTTTAGCGAAAGGGCCGCTTCTATTTCGTTTAATATATTGGTGGCGTTTCCTGCAGGGCTTATTTTCCTTTGTACGCTTGTTCCGTTTATTCCGGTGGCGGTTGATTTTCAAAACCAGTTGCTTTTTACTTTACAAGAGGTATTGCGCAATAAAAAAACCTATGATCTGGCTGCCGGAGTGATTAACGATTTTTTTACTACCACCCGCAGCGATTTGCTTTCAGTCAGCTTTCTGGCAGCCATATTTTTTAGCAGTAATGCCATGATGGGTATAATGAACACCTTTGATTCGAGCTATTATGAGATTGACCGGGGGAAGTTTCTGGCAAAGCGCTGGATGGCCATCAAACTCACCACCTTACTCATCCTGCTCATCATCGTTTCCATGCTATTGCTGGCCACGCAGGGGCCCATAAAAACCTTTATTTTGCGCAAAATGGGTATGGACAATTTTATTACCCGTACTGTTTTTGAATATTCCCGTTGGGTAGTTATTTTGCTGGTTACCTATTTTACCATCGCCTTTATTTACCGGTGGGGTCCTGCCATGGTTGTAAAATGGCGAATTATTTCTCCGGGTGCTATTCTTGCGACCATACTTGTGGTTTTAACAACCCTGCTTTTCTCTATTTGGGTCAATAATTTCGCTAGTTACAACAAGGTTTACGGATCTATAGGTACCGTGCTTATACTCATGAACCTCATATACATCAACTCGCTGGTGTTACTGATTGGATTTGAAGTAAACGTAAGTATTACTTCGATTAAAGCCATAAGCGAAAAGCGACTGAAAGAAGAGAAAGAAGAGGAGGAATCAGCGTAAGTTTTAATTTTTTAACAGCCCGAAAAAACCAACAGGGCTGCTTATTTGTATCTTTACGAAAAAGTAATCAATTATGAAGAAGTTCGCTATGTTTTCTCTGCTGGCAGGCATTACTGCGCTCAGTTTTACACCCGTAGCAACCGAGGAGCTTAAAATTGGAGC
>JBGSNV010000286.1:0-6555 GCA_041739485.1 Chitinophagaceae bacterium | reverse complement strand
TTCTACTTTTGGTTGTAATAATGGATTGATCCTTGCCGGAGCAAGGGTGTATTATACGATGGCGCAGGACAAGTTGTTTTTCCGCAATGCGGCCAACCTCAATAAAAATGACGTACCGGGTTGGGCGCTTTGGGCACAAATGGTGATTGCTTCTTTATTATGCCTTAGTGGTAAATATGGCGATTTGCTCGATATGATCTCTTTTGTTGTGGTATTATTTTATATGCTTACCATAGTGGGTATTTTTATTTTAAGAAAAACACAACCGGACACACCAAGACCTTACAAAGCCTTTGGGTATCCGGTTTTGCCGATTCTTTACATAATGATGGGCGTCACCTTTTGTGTACTTTTACTTATTTATAAGCCACAGTATACCTGGCCGGGTTTTATCATAGTAGCTTTGGGGATACCGGTTTATTTTTTGGCGAACAGCCGCAAAGGGCCTGTTTTATAAAAAACAATGGTTATTAAACATCTAATTTTTATTTTATATTATTAAGTATAGGTTATGTTCAAACAATTATTTGAGAATTTCAAGAACCATCATGTGGCAGTGGTGGGCGATGTAATGCTTGACACGTATTGGTGGGGGACCAGCGATCGTATTTCGCCCGAAGCCCCCGTACCTGTTGTAGCCTTACAAAATAAAGAGTCGCGTATTGGGGGAGCGGGAAACGTAGCGCTTAATCTGGCAAGCCTTGGAGCCAATGTAAGTATGCATACGGTGGTGGGCACCGATGAAGACGGATTGTTGCTTGAAATGATGATGAACGACCGGTCGATCAATACCGACGGGGTTTGGAAAAGTGCCAACCGGATGACTACGAATAAAATCAGGATCATCAGTCGCAGTCAGCACATGATGCGCCTCGACCGTGAAATCATCAATGATCTTGAGAAGGACGAAGCACAGCGTTTTATAGATAAAACGATTGCCTTCTTTGAAGATACACCACCGCATATTGTTATATTCGAAGATTACAACAAGGGGATATTGACGCATGAAGTAATCAAGCAATTGATTGCTTATTGTCAGTCTAAAAATATTCTGACCGCAGTGGATCCAAAGCGTAAAAACTTTTTTGCCTACGAAGGGGTGACTATTTTTAAACCCAACCTGAAAGAGGCCCGCGAAGCGCTGCATGTAACGGATGCAGAGCCTACCCTCGAGAATCTCAAATCGATTCACTTGTTGTTGAGCATGAAACTCAATCATGAAATATCGCTGATTACCCTGAGCGAGCAAGGGGTTTTCTATCAGCACGAAAGCATAGGAAGGGTGATACCGGCTTTTGTAAGAAATATTTCGGATGTAAGCGGAGCCGGTGATACGGTGATTGCCGTTGCAGCACTTGTGTATGCCGTTACTAAGGATGCCCGTCTGATGGCTTTGATTGCTAATTTGGCCGGAGGTATGGTGTGCGAAGAAGTGGGTACGGTGGCTATTGATGCCAACAGGCTGCTTGATGAATGCCTGCAGTTACTAACGGATGAAGCTGGCAGTGGTGGTTATATTGATGGATAAAATTTGAATACATTCCATTACATCTTTTTGAATATTCATAATATGAGACTTCTATTCTTTTCCTTACTTATTAGTTTGGCGGCCTGTAAAACCCCGCAAACTGAAGTAAGAACTGTTGATTATGTAGACCCTTTTATAGGGACCGGTGGGCATGGTCATAACTATCCCGGTGCAGTGCTTCCCTTTGGGATGATTCAATTAAGCCCGGACAACGGCACACAGGGCTGGGATTGGTGTGGTGGCTATCACTACAGTGATTCAGTGATTGTAGGGTTTAGCCATACCCACGTAAGCGGAACCGGAATCGGCGATATGTGTGATATCAGCATGATGCCATCGGTAGGTAAAACCTTTGATAGTGTTATGACTCCATCGGCATTTTCGCATGAGGAGGAAGCCGCAGCACCGGGTTATTACAAAGTACAATTAAAAGATTACGGCATACAATCCGAATTGACGGTTTCCAAGCATATTGGCTGGCAGCGGCACAGATTTCCTGAGTCAAAGGATGCCATGATCCGGATAGACCTTGGTTGGGCCATTAACTGGGACAAGGCCACCCAAACCCATATGCAACGGGTTGATGACAGTACCCTTGCCGGATACCGTTACAGCACTGGTTGGGCTAAAGATCAGCGGGTTTATTTTGCAGTCAGGTCGCCAAAAATTAAAGAGGCAAGCTGGCGTTTGCTGGCAGATAAGCAGCTTGTTTCCGGTGATTCTGTTACAGCTACAGCCGTAGTCGGTGCCTTGCAGTTTGCTACCGTTGCCAATGAAGAAGTGGTATTGAAAACCGGTATCAGTTTTGGAAGCATGGAGGGAGCTATTGCGGCGCTTGATCAGGAACAGGGATACGATTTTGAAGCCACAAGAACTGCAGCTTCTTCACAGTGGGAAACCGAATTGTCTAAGGTAGCCGTAGAGGCTGAGGATTCGGTAAAAACTATTTTTTATACTGCATTGTATCATAGTTATTTGGCTCCCTCGCTTTTTTCAGATGCCCTCGATAACTACAAAGGCGCAGACGGAAAGCTTGCAAAGGCAGCAGGACCGGTATATTCCATTCAATCCTTATGGGATACTTTCAGGGCAGCCAATCCTTTATTTACTTTACTACAGCCCAATCGCGTTTCACATATCATTCAAAGTTTTTTACATTTTTACAATCAGCATGGATTGTTGCCGGTTTGGGATTTGCAGTTCAATGAAACCAATACGATGACCGGATATCATTCGGTTCCCATTATAGCCGATGCTATTTTGAAAGATCTCGGGGGCTTTGATTATGAGCGGGCTTTTGAAGCCATGAAGCAAAGCGCTATGCAAAATATCCGGGGTACTGATGCCTACCGTCAATACGGCTACGTTCCTCAGGACAAGCACGGATGGAGTGTAACAATTACCCTCGAATATGCTTTCGATGACTGGTGCATAGCACAGGTTGCTAAAAAGCTTGGAAAGACGGCTGATTATGAATTGTTTGCCAAGCGTGCTGAGAACTACCGGAATCTTTATGATCCTGCTACAAGGTTTTTCCGGGCTAAAAACAGCGACGGTGCTTGGGTAGAACCTTTTGATCCTATGCAGAGTGAACATGGTTTTGAAGGAAAATATATTGAAGGCACCGCCTGGCAGCATACTTTTTTTACTCCGCATGCGGTAGATGGTTTTGCTGCATTGATGGGTGGGAAAGATCAGTTGATTGCAAAACTTGATTCTCTGTTTACCAATAACCAACCCATGACCGGGGAAGATATTTCACCGGATATCAGCGGCTTTATTGGACAATATGCGCATGGTAATGAACCAAGTCATCATATTGCGTATATGTATGCTGCGTTGGGTGTGCCCGAAAAAGGGGCAAGCAGGATTCATGAGATCATGACTACCTTTTACAATACCACACCTGCCGGTTTAAGTGGCAATGAGGATTGTGGTCAAATGAGTGCCTGGTATGTATGGAGTGCGCTGGGTATGTATCCCATGAATCCGGCATCGGGTAACTATTATCTGGGAAGTCCCTTGATTAGGAAAGCAACAATTTCTTTGGATAACGGTCAGAAGATTTCAATTGTAGTCAACAATGGTTCGGCCGAAAATGTATTGATAAAACAAGCAAACTGGAATGGGAAACCCCTTACAGAAGGATTTATCAATCATGCGGATCTTGTAAAAGGCGGAACGCTTACCATTGACATGAAGAAGTAAAGTTTCACGGAAGGGAAAAATAACCCTAATTAAAAAAATACGTACTGCATATGTCAGATTTTGATGCTCAATATCATTTTTCAGTAAAGGATCGTTTGTGTCGTTATGTACAGATAGATACCCAAAGCGATCCTGCTTCTACTTCTTTTCCAAGTACAGAGAAGCAAAAAAATCTGTCGCTGTTGCTGGTAGATGAACTGAAGGCTCTTGGCATCATGGATGCTCATATGGATAAACACGGGTATGTATACGGAACTGTGGAAGCCAACAGCAGCAAACCGCGGCCCGTTATATGTTTCTGCAGTCATGTAGATACAGCTCCGGATTGCAGTGGCAAGGATGTGAAGCCTCTTGTGCATGAAAAATACAAGGGGGACCCGATTGCGCTTCCGGATGATTCCACACAGATACTTACCATTGAAAAGTATCCTTATCTGGCAGAGAAAAAGGGCGATGATATTATCACGGCAAGTGGGCGTACGCTTTTGGGCGGTGATGATAAAGCAGGTGTTTCAATCATCATGGATCTTGTTCAATATCTGCATGAACATCCCGCTGTGGAACATGGCCCTATCAAGATTTTATTTACACCCGATGAAGAAGTAGGGCGGGGGACAGAGAAAGTGGATATTTTAAAACTGGGAGCAGACTTTGGGTTTACGCTTGATGGGGGCGCAATCGGTGATCTGGAAGACGAAACTTTTAGTGCCGATGGAATGAGTCTGATTGTTCATGGTATTAGTGCACATCCCGGCTATGCCAAAGGCAAACTCGTAAATGCTCTCAAGATTGCCGGAGAAATTCTGGCGGTATTGCCTGAAGATAGCTGGAGTCCGGAAACTACTGAAAAGCGGGATGGATTTGTACATCCGGTTGGTTTTTTCGGAAATGCAGAAAAAGCAACGATAGAATTTATTATACGCAGCTTTGACACCACAGAATTAGCCGTATTTGAAAAAAGACTGGAGCAATTGGCTTCAGAAGTGGTGGATATTTATCCCGGAGCACGCCTTGAATGTATAGTAAACGAACAATACCGCAATATGAATGAGGTACTGCGGGAACATCCGCATATTGCGGAACTCGCAGAGAAAGCCATTGAAGCTTCCGGTTTGACGGTTACCAAAGTACCTATCCGGGGTGGAACCGATGGCAGCAGGCTAAGTTTTATGGGACTGCCCTGTCCTAATTTATTTACAGGCATGCAAGGTATACACAGCAAAACCGAATGGATCAGCGTGCAGGATATGGAAAAAAGCGTGGAAGTATTGGTAAGGCTTGTACAGTTGGCCTGATTTAGGGTACTCAGCAAAAATCAGGATTTAACATCGGGTATCTTTTTGCCAGCCAGCTTAGTTTTACTGGTAGCAGCCAATCATTAAGCAAGGCAGCCTTGTTGCTTGCGATATTATTGAAAAACGGGGTTTCCGGAGTCACCAATCCATGTTCGAGCGCATACGAAAACTGGTTCAATGGAATCAATTCTACTTTTTCGTTTTTTACAAAAGCCAATGTTTGCCGGTCGAACATAGCAACCTTAAAAAGGTTTTCAATTTCCTTGACTACCCTGACGGAACTATCTGTACTACACCCACTGACTCCGGTGGCAGATTCGTCTGCCATAAATACGATAAACTGACCGAAAAGCAGGTTAGCATAGCCTTTTACGGGTGCTCCGTGGCTTTGCCAATGGGTGACAAAATCTTCCAGAATCCCTTCGATTTGAAGGGCTTCTGAAATTCGGAAAAGTCGGCTTGCCTGATAGACCCAAACCCGGCTATCGGGAGCAAAATCTTCCGGAATCAGCGATTTCCAATCAATAAACATATTTTCCATCATAAGTACACTATTAAAACAAGAAAAGCCGGCCCAGAATGACCGGCTTTTCTTATACAAAAGCTTAAGCGGGTCTTATCAGGACAAGTGCTGCTCAATTTTTTTTACAAAATTACCTTTTGGTTGGGCACCTACCAACTTGTCAACCACTTCTCCGTTTTTGAAGAACAGGATTGCAGGAATAGAGGTAATGCCATAATTGATACTCACTTCGGAGTTATGATCAACGTTAACCTTACCCACATTTACTTTGCCGGCGTATTCTTTGCCCAGTTCTTCAATTACCGGACCTATAGCACGACAGGGACCACACCACTCTGCCCAAAAGTCAACAACAGTAAGTTTATCGCTGCCTAAAACTTCGGTTTGAAAGTTGGCGTCTGTGAATTCTAAAGCCATGGATATTATTTTTAAATGATAAATACAATAATGTAAAGGACAAAAATAGCACCAAATGGCATTAGGTCATGTTTTGGTGTACATTTTCCGACAGAATGTTTACCTTTTGGGTATAACCCTGCCAATCGGACAGTCCTATAAAGTATTCTTTAACTCTTTAGCCATTTTGATGTAGTCATCATTCTTGGCAGTTGTTGCCAGCTCGATGGTCTTATCACACATGGCAGAAGCGCCTGTTTTGTCGCCTTGCTTGGCATGAATTCTTGCTTTTAGCAGGTACATCCAAAATGCATTGGGGTTGCTTTCAATAGCCTTGTCCACCCACATACGGGCATCTTTCAAATCTTTATTATTGTCAAAATAGTACTGAGCGGCTGCAAAATAGGGCTTGCTGTCTACTTTCATAGCATCATCAATCTGCTTCATCACTTTGCTGTCGATATCAGAACTAATTGGCAGGGCTACGGCCGTATTCTCCCACATCATGTGTAATTCAGTATTCGTATTGCTGATGCCTGCAAATTGCATTGTAAAGGTTTCCACTTTGGAAGGCATCTTCATCGGCTTGGCCATTACCCGAACTA
>JBGSNV010000262.1:0-14914 GCA_041739485.1 Chitinophagaceae bacterium | reverse complement strand
GGCAGCAAGTTCCACAATAATCTGTACGTCCTGCGCCGTTTTATCGGTTACCTTTTTTACCTGTATTTTTTTGGCATCGGTAGCTTTGGTGATTGAATCAATCAAGCCGCCGGCCGTTACCCCATAGGGAACATCCTTAATTACAAGACTCTTTTTATCGAGTTCTTCAATGTGCGCCCTTACCCGGATTTTACCGCCCCGTTTGCCATCGTTATAATTGGAGACATCCACTTGTCCGCCAAGCAGAAAATCAGGAAACAATTCAAAGGGTTTGTTCTTTAAAAACAAAATAGCCGCTTCGCAGATCTCAATAAAGTTGTGCGGCATTATTTTAGTAGACAAGCCCACCGCAATACCTTCGGCTCCATGTGCAAGCAGCAAAGGGAATTTCATGGGCAGGTTAACCGGTTCCTGTTTCCGGCCATCGTAACTCAACTGCCATTCTGTGGTTTTGGCATTGAAGGCAATTTCCAGTGCCAGTTTGCTCAGTCTCGCTTCAATATAACGGGCTGCTGCCGCATCGTCACCGGTTTGAATATTGCCCCAGTTACCCTGCGTATCAATCAGCAAATCCTTTTGCCCCATATTTACCAGCGCATCGGTGATACTCATGTCTCCGTGCGGATGGTACTGCATGCTTTGCCCTACAATATTGGCCACTTTGTTGAAACGACCATCGTCCATTTCCTTCATAGCATGCAGAATACGGCGCTGTACCGGCTTCAACCCATCGTTGATTGCCGGAACCGCCCTTTCCAGAATAACATAAGAGGCATAATCTAAAAACCAGCCGCGGTAGAGATCGCTGACACCGATAAAGTCATTCTCCGTATTCTCCATTATATCGTTCGTATCACTCATAATTGCTTTGCCCTGTTGCCCTTTTTATTTGCTTAAAGTGATGGATTATTTTCCGGTCCTGCATTTTCCGCAACCGGTTCTTCGTCTTTTTTGCGCAGCGAAGGCTTGGCTGGATTTTTCAATTCAAAATCTTTCGAAGATTTTTGGATATCCCCTTTTACCTCATAACCCTTTTCGGTTGCCAGCTTCTTCAACCTCCACAAAGCAAATACGTCTCCCGTAGTTTCTTTTTCCTTTTGAAGAAATAACTGAAGGATCCGCGAACCCTTACTGAAACCTCCATGTACGTAATTATCGATACCGCTATCGTAATAGTCGACATCCTGCGACAACAGCTTTTTACCTCCTTCGAGCAACCGCACCATTTTACCGGAGTCTGCCAGTTTCTTCCATTCATCCCCATCAATCTCAAATTCGCTTGGGGTTACCGGTCTCGAAAGTTTCTTTGCCTTTAAAAATTCCCTTGCGGGTATTTGCGAAAGCCATTGCGGGTAAAAAATATGGCCTTTCTCATTAATAAAGGGCAGGTTATTGAGGTATAAAATAAAAATACGGCCATGCCAGTCAGCCATTTGACTCACCAGCCAATAATAACCGGATACATCATGTTTATTTTGGGCTGCCCAGATCCACACGATTTCCTTTTCATCCGCTTCAAGTGCCTGCTCTACTTTGTGCAAAGTAGCTTTATCCTGCACCATATCGAGCATTTTCTCCGGATCGTAGTCGGCACCGGTCTCCAGCAATTGCCGCCACCAGTCACGGCGGGTTTGCCATCCCTCTGCATTGCCTGCCTCGTACAATGGCCCTACAGCATAGTCATCGCGAATCAGAATAATTTCTCCCTGCAATGATTCATCCAGCGCAATTGCCTGTTCCAATACTTTTACATCCGATTCATTAAAAACAATATGTATCATAAATTCAATCAGCTTTTGAGCGCCCCGGCTTTTTGATTGCTCAGTGGTGCCAGTAAATAATAGGCGCAGGTTGTAAAATAGTTGCGCAAACCCGGAATAGCACTGATAAGCCCCCATTGCTTGCGGGCCCGCCATCCAAATTTATGTTCATACACAGGATTTACGAGCCAATGCTGTTTGCGTACTATCCGGTATCCGGTATCGGAAGCTATTTTTTCAAACCGCTCAATCGAAATACCGGTGTCGCGTATTTCCATCAACACCTCCACAGGTTCCTGATATTTTTTAAGGATACCACGGTACCACGACCTTGGCAATAAATGATACCAGGGCAGCTTACTTGTAAGCTTATGTTGGCAAATTTGTTGATGCCCACCATAAGGCATCTGCCAGGGGGGAAAGGCAAAAAAGATCATCCCGCCGGGTCGGAGCATGTCCTTCATCCGGCGAAACAGCTTTGGTTGATCGTGGATATGTTCAATCACATCTTTCAGCACAATCACATCAAAAGCCCCGCCAAGATCCTTCTCGATATCTACTTCGTAAATATCCCTCGAAATCATTTTGAGCGAGCCTTTGGCAATGTACCCCGAAAGCTTTTCTTCGGTAAAAGCAACAAGGTCGGGATCGAGTTCAACCCCAATAGCCTGCATCCCAAGCGTAAGAAAAGCCGAAAGATTGCCGCCATCTCCGCTGCCGATTTCCAACAAGCGGGTATGACTTGTAATAATCCTTTCTTTTTCCAGAAAGGGTAGAATATGCTGCACCACATTGTTATGAAGCAGCGTATGATAGGCGTGGCGGTTGGTATGAAATTCAAACATGGGTGTAGCGGGGTTAATTTAATACTTCCAGTTTGTCGAGGTCAGCACGCAGGTTGCCAATGATGAATTCCTGTCTTTGCGGGGTGTTTTTTCCCATATAGTATTCAAGCAACTGATGAATATGATCCCCCATTTCGAGCAACACAGGCTGCAAACGGATATCAGAATCGATAAACTGACCAAATTCGTTCGGGGATATTTCACCCAAACCTTTGAATCGGGTGATCTCGGGATTTTTTCCCAGTTTTCGCATGGCTTCCTGCTTTTCCTGTTCATTGTAGCAATAAATCGTTTCCTGTTTATTGCGTACCCGGAACAAAGGGGTTTCTAAAATATAAAGATGCCCTTTTTTGATCACATCGGGAAAAAATTGCAGGAAAAAAGTCATCATCAGCAGCCGGATGTGCATACCATCCACGTCGGCATCAGTAGCAAGAATGATGCGATTGTACCGCAACCCTTCAATGCCGTCCTCAATATTGAGCGCATGTTGCAGCAGGTTAAATTCTTCGTTTTCGTAAACGATCTTTTTGGTAAGACCGAAACAGTTCAGCGGTTTACCCCGCAGACTGAAAACAGCCTGAGTATCCACATTTCTTGCCTTGGTAATGCTTCCGCTTGCGCTGTCACCCTCGGTAATAAATAAGGTCGTCTGATTTTGCATTTCAAGAAACGCATCCTTGTTTTTTGCCGGGGGAGTCTCATCGTAATGGACATTGCAATCCCGAAGCTTCTTATTATTCAGTGAAGCCTTTTTGGCCCGCTCATTGGCTATTTTCTTAATCCCCTGCAATTCCTTGCGTTCCCGCTCACTCTGCTCGATCCGCTTTTTCAGCGCATCGGCTACCGTAGGGTTCTTGTGTAAAAAGTTGTCGAGCTCCTTCGAAAGAAAGTCCTGCATGAAGTTTTTCATGCTCGGTCCGCCGATCGCCACATTGTTACTGCCTAATTTGGTTTTGGTCTGACTTTCAAAAACCGGTTCCTGCACCCGAACCGAAATAGCGGCTACAATTGACTGCCGGATATCGGTGGTATCGTAGTCTTTTTTGTAAAAATCACGGATCACTTTTACATAAGCTTCGCGGAAAGCCTGCTGATGCGTACCGCCCTGTGTGGTGTATTGTCCGTTTACAAAAGAGTACAAATCTTCACCATAGTCATTATTATGGCTTAAAGCAATCTCTATATCTTCCCCTTTCAGGTGCATGATCGGGTAGCGCAGTTCATCCGCATTGGTTTTGCGGGACAGCAAATCGAGAAGGCCATTTTTGCTGACAAACTTTTTCCCATTGAAATTCAGCACCAATCCTGCATTTAAATAGCAGTAATTAAGTAATTGACTTTCAATAAATTCCGGCTTATACTTAAAGTTAAGGAATATACTATCGTCGGGAATGAAATGAACCAAAGTACCATTAGCGTCGGTGGTTTTTTCTTCTTTGGTTTCTTTTTGAAGAACGCCTTTGGAAAAAGTAGCCGACTTACACTTGCCATCCCGGAAAGAAGTAACCACAAAAGTGGAACTCAAGGCATTCACCGCCTTGGTACCCACCCCGTTCAGACCTACACTTTTCTGAAAGACTTTACTATCGTACTTGGCACCGGTATTGATCTTGCTGACCACATCCACCACTTTTCCAAGAGGAATACCCCGCCCGAAATCCCGGATTGTAGCTTCCCCGGTCTTCTCTACATTTACTTCAATATGCTTACCATGACCCATGGTATGTTCGTCAATACAGTTGTCAATCACCTCTTTGAGCAGCACATAAATGCCATCGTCGGGGCTTGTACCATCGCCAAGCTTACCGATATACATCCCTGGTCTCAACCGGATATGCTCCTGCCAGTCAAGGGTTACGATACTGTCTTCGTTGTATTCAAATAAATCTGCAGCCTCTTTTGCCATATTTCATTGTCCTCTGACTACAAAAATAACCCACAGATTCGGCTATTCCTGCATTTTTATAAACAATCCATGGGTACCCTGTTAATTATCCGGCAGGAACCCCCTGGCTGCACCTGTGTACAGGGTCATCCTTCATTAGAGAATAAGAGCTTCTCCCCTCCTTTATAAAATTTACAATTAAATTGTTGATTTTAAGTATTTTACAGAATATAATTAATTGGCTAATACAGGTAAATTTCCATTCAAATATCCACTTCAATTCTTTGGTAAACCAAAAAGCGACTCCACTTTCCTTTTGGGAGTTACCCTTACAGTCAAGGTTCCTCCCGATTTACACGCTATCTTACTGTTATTCCCGCAAAATATTATCCCACCCAATAGAACCTATTTTCCGGAACCGGGAAAAATTGGCATCAAAAGTAATTTCACAGGGTGGATTGTTTACTTTTAACCGGGTTTCTTTCATCACCTATTCCGGACATGCTTGCCGGAGGCCTGAAAGATCGCAAAAGTGAACAAACACAGACAACCATGAAGATCATTGTATTTTTATTTTCGATGCTATTTCTGCAGGCCTCAAAGGTCCGGTCACAGGAAATAGAGCTCCTCGACAGCAGTCAGGCAAAGACCTCATTCCGGGGAATGTCCTGCACTACAGATGGCAGCCTTTGGGTAAGTGGCAGCAATGGCAGCATCGGCCGTTCAGTAAATGATGGAAATAACTGGGAATGGGTAAATCCGAAAGGGTACGAAAAAAGGGATTTCCGGGATATCGTAGCTTTCAATGCAAGGACCGCAGTAACAATCGCAATAGATTCACCCGGGGTGATCCTTAAAACAACCGATGGCGGTAGCTCATGGAAAGAGGTTTATTTCAATGACCATTCGGGCATCTTCCTCGATGACCTTTGTTTTCAGGATTCGCTCAACGGCATTTGTGCAGGCGACCCCATGGCAGATGGAAAAATGATGCTGCTTTTCACTAAAAACGGGGGCGATAGCTGGGAACTTTTTCCGGCAAATATGCGCCCTGATCTTGCTAAGGGTGAGGCCATGTTTGCTGCAAGCGGCGGCAATATGGTAGCGCTACCCAAAGGCAACAAATACGACTATGCACTCGTAACCGGGGGCACACAAAGCCGGCTTTGGTACCTGAGCGGCTCTGGATTTAAGAACCAACCTGAAGCACTTTCGCTACCAATAGTTCAGGGTGAAGCAACTACCGGAGCCAATGCCCTTATCCGACACGAAGGGAATTACCTGATTATCGGAGGCGATTTTTCGAACCCGAGAAATAACCGCGATATTTTTATAAGCACAAAAAATGGAAGAAATTTCGAAACGGCCAATCAGCCCAATGGTTATAAAAGCGGATTGGCAGCTACCGGTCGCCATTTGATTGCTGTGGGTACCACCGGGGTAGAATGGTTGTACGAAAACAAATCAAACAATTCGAACCCTTCAATGAAATCCTGGGTAACCGTTTCGGAAATACCCTTCCATGTAGTTTGTCAGGCACCGGGAACCGGTATCTTTTATATGGCGGGTCCACGGGGGCGTATTGCCAGGCTCGATTTACCGACAAAGTAAGGGGAAAAGAAAAAGAAATCAAGTGAAAAGGAACTACATAAATCCCCCCAACCGGATGGACATTTGAACACAAGAAAACAAAGGCGTATTCTTCTTGTCAGGAACTCATCTCCATATAAAAAACTAAAAAAACAATGAAAAAACGCTGGCTGATTCAATCCACAACAGGATTAATCCTTACCGGAGCGGGACTATCGATGGCCATAGAGGCAGGATTACAAAAATTCAGTGGCGGATCCTGGATACTACCCGGCACCTTAGCGCTCGTCATATTCAATAGCGGTCTCTGTATTACCATCGATGCCGGTATCCGATACCAGAAAAACAAAAACTCCTGAGGATTTCTTCAGGAGTTTTTAATAGAGGTTTAGCGGTCAAAACTTATTGCCGGTTATTCAGGCAAAGACTTGCGATCAACCCCCTATTTTTATTTCAAACATTTTTGACCAGTATTTGCCGGTAATAAATATACGTCCTGTTGCAGAATCATAGGCAATACCATTCAAAACTTCATTGTAAGGATCTTTTATGGTAATACCCGAGGTTCCTTTCAGGAGACTAAAATCGATTCTTCCGGTTACCCGACCGTTTTCAGGATCAATTTTATAGATCAGATCTGTCTGATAACGATTGGCAAATACCGAACCCTCTATCCATTCAAGTTCGTTCAAATTGCCTACCGGTCCAAAATTATCAGTCACACTGAGCCGGTTTAATTCGCGGAAATTAGCGGTATCGAGAAAGTACAAATTGCTGCTGCCATCGGAATAAATCAGCTGTTTGCCATTATTGTTAAGCCCCCACCCTTCGGTATTGATCGTAAACTCTTTAATCAGTGACAGCGATTCGGCGTCATATACATACCCTTTTTTATTCTGCCAGGTGATTTGATAAATCTTTCCGTCCAAAAGCGTGATGCCTTCTCCGAAAATCTCTTCCTTATTGGCTACCTGTTTTAGTACATTTCCGGTTTCCAGATCTACAATCCGCAAGTTGCTCTCGCCGAACTGTCCGGTTCCTTCGATCAGTTTTCCATTATGCCAGATCAACCCCTGTGTATAGGCAGCAGGATCATGCGGATATTCGGCAATGACTTGATAAGATAGGTTTTCGGGAATAAAAACGGTTTTGTCTTCTTTAGTGGAAGTGGTAATCCCGGGGACATCACCACTATTACAACCTGTAACCAAAACCCCGGCAATAAAAAAAGTATAAATTATAAATCGCTTCATAGTAGAATTCATGTAAAATAAAAATAAGACCTAACAGCAGGATATGCCTCTGCATGGCACAAAGATAAGTGCAACCTTAACGCATCCGCAACAACATTTGCCTGCTTAGGGTCTCCGCCCAAACCGGAGTAAGTGCCACACCCATGCCATTGCAGGCCATCGCAGCCCAGGCACCCGAAGCCAATGACAATATCATCGGCTTTTTTACATCACTCATCCCCATAATGCCGGACCAATGCATCCAATCTTTCTTGTTCAAAACAGCGGCTACTTCGGGCAAATGGTTCTCTATGAATTTCTCAAGTGCCCGTCGAATTTCGGGAGTAATACCCGCATCAAGGGTTTCTTCGGCTTCAAATGCTTTATTCCGGGCACCTCCGATTAGCAGCCGGTTGCCAAGATTGCGGAAATAATAATATCCTTCATCGAAATGGAAAGTTCCGAGAAGCGAAAAATCCGGTATTTCCGGGGACAACAGCATTTGCCCTCTTGCAGGCTTTACCGTATCCACAAGTTCCGGAATCAGGCTCAGCGCGGCATTGGTAGCCCAAAGCATCTGCTGGCTTTTCACCACCACCTCCTCATTTTGTAAGGTTTCAAGCTGTATTTCGAAATTACCCTGCTCTCCGCTCAACGCTTTTACCCGATGCCCCAACAAAAACCGCACTCCTGCTTTTTGTAAATAGTCCTGTAAATAGTTGACCAGTTTTCCGCTATTCAGCCCGCCTTCGAGCCGGTTGCCATACATCACCCCGAAATGCTGCAATCCCATGCCTTCCATCTGATCGCTACAATCCGTGTAGGTTTCCTGCATCCCCGTAAGTTTTTCAAACCCCCTGTTCAACCAGGCGATCCTCTCCCTGCCTTCTTCCTTTTCCCAGGGAGTGCCGGGCATAAAAACCTCAAAACCGCCGCAGGGATCATATTCAATAGCCTTGTCGCCACAAACCTTACGAATTTTTCGAATGCCTTCATAACGCATCGCAGCTATTTCCCACAAAGCTTCCTCCTGCTGATATTTTGCATCGCTCCACAATTCCGAAGGACTTCCAAAACAGGCGAAACCTGCATTTCGGGTAGATGCCAAAGCCGGAATCTGCAACTGATCAGCAATGCTTATAGTAAGCGTTGGCTCCGCCTGTAACAGTTCATAGGCCGTCCATAAACCCAATAAACCTGAGCCTGCAATAAATACCTCCCTATCAACGTAATAGGTTTGTTGCTCCCAAATAGAAACCATAACTAAAAATATTGACAAAATTTAAAAACCAAATGGCAAATCAACCGCTTTATAATCATCTTTGAAACATGAATATCGAAACAATCATTAAAACCGCCGGTGTAGTCATCATTTCCCTGCTACTTTCAGGAACGACTCAGGCACAGGTTATTGGAAATCCTTTTAAGAAAAAAGAAACTACAGATACCACTCAAAAGGAAAACTCCGGTAGTATTCTGAAAAAGATTTCAGATTTGTCCGGTTCTTCAGGAGGTCAGGGTCTTAGCAGCAAAGAAGTTGCGGCTGGATTGAAGGAAGCCTTGAGTCAGGGTGTTGAAAAAGGAACCAAATCCCTTTCTTCGATCGATGGATTTCTGGCAGACGCTGCCGTAAAAATCCTGATGCCTCCCGAAGCCAAAAAAGTAGAAGAAAGTTTGCGCAGGATGGGTTTAGACAAGCAGGTGGATAATGCCATCACTAGCATGAACCGGGCTGCTGAAGACGCGGCCAAGAGTGCAGCACCTATTTTCATCAATGCCATCAAAGGGATAAGTATTCAGGACGCACTTGGTATTCTTAGAGGCTCCAATGATGCCGCAACCCAATACCTGAAGACGAATACCACCAAAGCTTTAGCGGATGCTTTCCGCCCGGTTATTGAAAGCTCATTAACCAAAGTGGACGCTACCAAACACTGGAATACCCTCTTCAGTACCTACAATAAAATCTCTCTGAAAAAAGTAAATCCGGATCTGACAGAATATGTTACCGAAAAAGCACTTACGGGCATTTTTATAAAAATAGCCGAAGAGGAAGAAAATATTCGGAAAAATCCTACAGCAAGAGCATCGGATCTTCTTAAAAAAGTATTTTCAAAATAAACTTTGTTCATCCATAAGTTGGTCAGATCAAAGCGGTAAGCATCGGAATAGCCAGTGACTTACCGCTTTTTTACACTTCGTTTTACAAATGATTTTTTTTGCTGATAAGCCATTTCCTGCCAGGAAGCCGCATCGTATAACACCTGTTGTATCAGGCTCCAATCCACAAGCTCTCCCTTTTTCAGGGTGATTCCGGCCACCATAGCCCTACCCTGAGTAATCAGGATCGGGTGAGCATCTGCCAGATCTTTCCCCCTGCAAAAGACCCACTCTAAACCACCCCCGGCTTTTATATAATTCAGGTAGCAGAACATCCCGAAATAATGGTAAAACGGAATCTTGAAACTGAGTTTTTCCATGACATCCGGAACCGATACAAAAATCATTTCGCGAATGCGTTCTGCGGTTTCCCTTTCAAAGTCAGGGAGGAGGTCGATATAGGCGTCTACCTTTCCTTCAAAATTCATGAATGTTCTTTTTTTTCTGAAAGCATCCTAAAAATGTGTTTTTCAAACTTAAAAAAATATCTTCAATATTCATTTCAACATTGGTATTTTCACAGCAATATTCAACGATTAAATTTTCCTATGGATCGCAGACATTTTTTAGCTCAATCCGGTTTGGCCACAGGTGCCGTATTATTTTTCAATGCCTGCGGAGAACCCGGTTATCCCCGCCCCGATGAAAAATCACCTGCTATTGGCCTGCAGCTATACACTGTACGGGATGAAATAAGTAAAGGAATAGAACCCCTGTTGGAGCAAATTGCAGCAATGGGATATACGCATATTGAAATGTTTGGCTATGATGAAAAGCGAAGCTTTTTCGGCAAATCGGTGAAGGAGATGGATAACCTGATGCGGAAAAACAATTTACTCACGCCAAGTGGTCATGTTTACAATGCTGCTTTTATAACTGAAGGCAAAGACGATTTCTGGAAAATAGCTTGTGAAGATGCGGCCATAATGGGGCATAAATTTATTGTGTTGCCATGGCTTGAGGAAAGCATACGACCTAAAGATGCAGCAGGATTTACCAAATTAACCGATTTAATGAACCGGGCAGGAAAAATCGCTAAAGAAGCCGGACTGCAATTTGCCTACCACAACCATGATTTTGAATTTGAATACAATTGGAGCACAAAATCTTCTTTATACGATACCATCCTTCAGCAAACCGATCCGGAAACAGTAAAACTGGAACTTGATATTTACTGGGCCGTAAAAGCCGGCGCAGATCCGGTAAGTTTATTCTTTCAAAATACTGGCAGGTTCCCCCTTTGGCACGTAAAGGACCTCGATCCGGTAACCGGTCAAAATGCAGATGTAGGTAGTGGCTCTATCGATTTTAAAACCATTTTTGAAAACAAATCGGAATCAGGGATGAAATACTTTTTCCTTGAACAGGAAAATTACAATGTATCTCCTATCGAAAGCATTCAAAACGGCATTAAATACATTAAAAAAGATCTTGTAGCATAAGTCTTGCTTATACTTTCGGAACGAAAACAAAAGCTCCTCTTTCTACAAGTTGTAAAAAGAGGAGCTTTTGAAATTTTATACCTTTCCGAGTTTTATTTAGATAAATTTCTAGAACTTTTTGATCCGGATATTCCGGAACCAAACGTCGTTGCCATGATCCTGCAGCGAAATGCGTCCGGATTTAAATTTACCAAAATCGGGCATGTCTTTAAACTTACTTCCGGCAATCATGGTCTGCCAGCTAGTGTCCCATAATGGCGTTTGAACCACTTGTGTACCATTGAGCATAAAAGTAAGCGTATCATTCTTACTAATGATTTCTGCAAGATTCCATTCCCCTACCGGCTTTACGGTTTCAGTACTGCAGGATATCAGGTCATACAAATCGCCTGAGCGATGTTTGATAATTTTTCCATCTGCATGCCCTTCATTATCAAGAACCTGCATTTCAGGACCGGTAAGCCAGGGATAGCCGTAGGCGGTATCTTCCTGAACAAAAAACATGATGCCGCTATTACCTCCGGGACTAATTTTCCATTCCATTTGAAGATGGAAATTACCGAAGTCTTCATCATAAACGATATCGCCTCCATCCCGGGATTGCCATTCATTTTTTTGAGAAGCATCAAGATACAGCACACCATCTGTAACTGACCATGCCTTGGCGATAGAATCGGGTTGATTATACCTGTGCCAGCCTTTCAGGGAATTACTATCGAGCAACGATTGCCATTCCTCTTTCGTTTCCATGGTTTCTCCATTGGTGTCGGTGGCTGTATTACAGGCCGCAACTAAAATCATAATAATTGCTGCAGATAAAAATCCTCTTGTAATCATTCTGCTTTTATTTATTCAGTAAAAGAACGTATTTCACCATTTGCTTCGCATCCTCTTCACTCAGGTTAGGATGAGGTGTCATAGAAACCTGCCCCCAATTGCCCGATCCTCCTTTAATAATGGTATTGGCCAACATAGTGATTTGAGCATCGTCAGCCCCGGCATACTTGGCAGCGATATCGGCATAGGCAGGCCCGGTGGCCGCTTCATTGATTTTATGGCAGGTTAGACAATCGGAGTTCGCTACAAGGGCTAATCCTTTTTTATAGTCGGGATTATCAGAGGGGCTGCTTGCTTTCTCAACTTCGGCAACAACTTTTTTCTCAGTTTCCGTTCCTCCACAAGCCATCATAAAAACTACCGCGGAAAGGGCAATGATTGCAATCGTTTTTTTCATAATTATAAATACACTTTTATTACAATCAGTAAAAGTAAGAAACTCTTAGATACCGATGCAAATTGGTTGAAAGGAATTTTATACTTATCCAAAACTGTATAAAAGACGTATCATGATCAGGTCAGTGCAAAACCGGAAGCATTGAAAGCAGCAAATAATTTTTCGTGTATTACTTGAAAAGCTTTATTGATACGAATATTTCCAAGGGTTTTCATTAAGGAGTGGTTATCCACAAAACAAATGTTCTGATTGTACTTATAGTGTTGATGAAATTGATGAGCGATTGCGAACTTTAATGAGCCCTCAAACTGAAATGGCAAGGTAGTAAACGTTTTAAAAGGTAAGGGATAATTTGCCTGCATAATGCCATGAAGTAAAACCGTACCCGTTAAGCCACCCAATTCAGTGAGCAATACATAACGTTCTCCATTTTTGAAAAAATCCGCCACTTCCTGAGGCAAAATTACCCGGCTGTCAGAAACTAAGAACTCTTTGATTTCATAGCGATCTACCCTTGTATGAAAAGGAATAAACCCAACCTCCCGGTATCGAATCAAATCCTCGGGCATTTCGTCGTTTATAACACAAAAATTGCCCTTTGCACCCAGTTTAATAAAATCGGAAAGTATCCTTGCTCCGCCATAGCCTAAGGCAACAAAGTGTAGCGGTTGCATGTCCGAAAGAGCTCTATTTTCACGATATCCCTTTGGTAAGAAAATACCTGCCCCAAGGGCAGAAAATAATTTTAAGCTTTGTCTCCGATTCATTTTGACTATATTTTTTTTAGATTTCGAAAGGAGTAATTGCCCCTTCCATCAAAGCTAAAGCAGGAAAAATGATACAAAACGTTCTATTTCAAAGGCTTGATCCAATTGGCAATTATAGCGGACTAAACCCCTTAACGCGCTTTTTCTCTTAAAAAAATAATTTAACATTACTACAACATTTCAACTCAAAAAACCAGTTTTTTAGTTAACCCAAAATTCCACTAAATAAAATCTCTTTACAATCCGTTATATGAGAAATAAATTTTAAACTTCATCAAATAAACGTACTCAGAAATAGTGTATCCTTGCGCTCAAAAAAATCAATCCTCATTATTTTGAATGTTTATGAAAAAGAAAAGTATGTTTTTCACAAGTAGCCTGCTGATTGCAGGTTTAATGTCTTTCGGGCAGGCCTCCAATGAATTTCAAACCATTAAAAAAGAAAAAAAGCCCCTGAAGTTTTTACTTGGAGGTGCTCTTGAATTTGGAGGAGACGATGTAGCAGAAATATATTTTGTGGACGGGAGTACCCAAAGAATGAATGCAGGTCAGGGAGGAACCCTCTATGCCGGAGGACAGTTGCAACTTGATAAAAAAGAGCAATTGTTTTTGAGAACATCTGTCGGCATAAAGTACCTGACCACTAAAGCAGAAAATGCCCATATCCGTTTGACAAGATTTCCTGTTCAGGCAAGTATTAATTACTTCCCGGCTAAGAAATTAAGAATAGGTGTGGGAATTGTTTCCCATCAGGGTATCCGGTTAAATTTTGATGGTATTGGAGATAATCAAAAATTCACTGCCGGCCCGGGACCGGTTTTAGAAATAGCCTATGCAGGAGTGGGTTTATCTTATACGGTTCTTACGTATAAAGATACTGACAAGAATGCTTATTCCGCCAACTCTATTGGCATCACATTTTCAGGTGTGTTTTAGACCTTATACCTTCTTTCTTTAATCAAACTAAAGATAAAAAAAGGCTCAGCAGAATATTGTTTTTTGGACACCATCCTGCTGAGCCTTTTCCGTATAAAGATCCTTTGGGAAGCCTAATCCTGTAAACCCATAAGCTTTTTATTAAAACCTGCATCTTTGGAAGTCCCTGCAAAATCATCGAATGCTTTTTCGGTCACCCGAATGATGCAATCTTCAATCAGCAGTGCGCCTTCACGGGCACCGTCTTCGGGATGCTTGTAACAACATTCCCATTCCATCACCGCCCAACCTTTAAAATCATAATGGGTCAGCTTGCTGAAAATCGCTTTGAAATCAATCTGTCCATCGCCCGGAGAGCGATATCTTCCTGCCCGGTTTGCCCAGCTTTGGTAACCCCCAAATGTACCTTGCTTGCCATTGGGATTGAACTCCGCATCCTTTACGTGAAAAGCCTTGATTCTTTCATGGTAATGATCGATATACGTGAGGTAATCCAGCTGCTGCAATACAAAATGCGAAGGATCGTAAAGCAAACAGGCCCGGGGATGCTGTTGGACTTTCTCTAGAAATAACTCGTAAGTCACCCCATCGTGGAGATCTTCCCCGGGATGAATTTCGTAACAGACATCTACCCCGTTTTCATCAAACACATCGAGGATTGGCTTCCATCTTCTTGCCAATTCTGTAAAACCATCGTCAAGCAAACCGGCAGGCTGTTGCGGCCAGGGGTGCCAGTACGGCCATAGCAAAGCGCCGCTAAAAGTAGCATGCGCCGTTAAGCCTAAGTTAGCAGAAGCTTTTGCTGCATATTCGAGCTGTTTCACTGCCCAATCCGTACGCGCTTTGGGGTTGTTATGTACTTCTGCAGGTGCAAATGCGTCAAACTGTGCATCGTAAGCCGGATGTACTGCTACTAATTGTCCCTGCAAATGCGTGCTGAGTTCAGTGATTTCCAACCCATAAGCGGCTATTTTTCCTTTCAGTTCGTCGGCATAGGTTTTGCTTTCGGCCGCTTTTTGCAAATCAATACAACGGGCATCCCAGGTGGGGATTTGTACCC
>JBGSNV010000253.1:0-10360 GCA_041739485.1 Chitinophagaceae bacterium | reverse complement strand
ACGTACTCCCGCTCTTCTTTCATCGGGCAAGAGAGACGTTGCTTGGATTCGACTTTGAAACCACTACCGTTATTCAAACTCACCCCTGTGAAGTGTATTATTTGTGATTGTAATCGAAAATAATACGTAATATTTTCGATTCGAGGCATTCTTTGTTGCAGCGTCTACCCACCCATCCTACGTCGGGTGGGAGGACGTTGGTCGAATTCGAGGCCATTAGAAATAAAGCCTTCCTATCTCCATGAAATTTGTGCAAATCTTACATTATATATTACAATTTCACACACAATTACCCGCCACGCATATATATATCCCGATTGGACAATAGCAAAAATCCTACATCTTCCCCGCCTGAATCTTTTTCGCCACTTCCTGTGCATCATCCAACACCCGAAGCAGGTTTTCGCCCCATAGTTTCTATATTTATGCCCTGATCTGCATTGATAATATTGATACACTGAACGTCGTATCTATACCCTTAGAAATTAGAGCTGCAAAACGGAAAATGAAAGCAGGATTTACCTCAACAAATACCTAAAATTGTGCAATTCTTACATTTGATGTTATATTTGCACAAATGATTCCGCGTTTAGCTAAAAATATTCTTGTAGGGAAATTGAAAAAAAGTCCTGCTGTAGTACTTACCGGCCCAAGACAGGTAGGTAAAACAACCTTGGCTTTTGAGGCATCTAAAGCAATGGATAGTGTGTATATTGATCTTGAAAACCCATTGGATGCTGCCAAGATTCAGGATCTATCCTCTTTTCATGCCCACAACCAAAACCGACTGATTATTCTGGATGAAGTTCAAAGGGTGCCTGAAATTTTTTCACCTATACGTGGCATTATTGATGAACAGCGGAGAAAGGGCAATAAAACAGGGCTGTTTTTGTTTTTAGGATCTGCTTCCCTGGAACTGTTGCAACAAACAGGCGAATCGCTTGCAGGCAGAATCAGTCTGTTGGAATTATTTCCGGTGAACGCATTGGAATATGATGCCACACAGAAAGAAAAAATGAACAGACTCTGGCTAAGAGGTGGATTTCCAGAAAGCCTGCTAGCCGAATCAGATGGAGACAGTATTCAATGGAGACGGGATTTTATCAGAACTTACTTAGAGCGGGATATTCCTTCCTTGGGTCCAAGAATCCCATCGGAAACCATGCGTCGATTTTGGACAATGCTTGCACATCAACAAGGTTCTGTCATTAATGCTGCACAAATAGCGCGCAGCCTGGAAATGAGTGGAGTGAGTGTTGGTCGCTATATTGACCTTTTAGTTGATTTGTTGATGGTGCGAAGAATTCAGCCCTGGTCAACGAATGAGGGGAAGCGTCTTGTTCGTTCTCCTAAAGTTTATTTAAGAGATCCTGGTATGGTACATGCACTTTTAAATATTCCTGACCTAAACGCCTTATTCGGGCATCCGGTGGTTGGAGGCAGCTGGGAAGGTTTTGTAATAGAGAATATATTATCGGTCATCCCGGTAGAAACCCTACCATTTTTCTATCGCACCACCCATGGCGTTGAACTTGACTTAGTACTTGAATGGGCAGGAAAAGAGCGTTGGGCAATCGAAATAAAAAAGCATAGTACGCCGGTTCTTTCAAAAGGCTTTTACACCGCATGTGATGATGTTAAAGCCCATAGACGATTCATCATATACGACGGTCTCGAATCCTTTACAATGCCCGGTGAAGTAATGGCTATTCCTTTGTACCAATTTATGCAGCTGATTGCCAATTCATAGCAAAAATCCTACATCTTCCCCGCCTGTATCTTTTTGGCCATAGCCTCCACGTCATCCATTACCCGAAGCAGGTTTTCGCCCCAAAGTTTTTTGATTTGTTTTTGGGTGTATCCCCGGCGCACCAACTCAATCGTTACATTGATGGTTTCCGAGGCATCGTTCCAGCCCTCAATGCCCCCGCCCCCGTCAAAGTCGGAACTAATGCCTACATGGTCAATCCCTATTTTCTTTACCAGGTAATCAATATGATCCACAAAATCAGCTACATCCACAGGGGGAGCTACCGGAACCACTTCCTTCGCAATACGTTCCTTTGTTTTATCGGTAATCGCGGCATATTTCTGAGTGTACGCTTCCCGTGCTTCGGCGGTTAAATCTCCTAAAGCCCTCCGGGGTAAAATTTCAAACCCTTCTTGCTTGGCCACCGCAGATAGTATCTCATTGGATTTTTCCGCATAGGCCGCCGCCTTTTTGGCGTTTACATAGGTTTTAAAAGCAACCGTCTGTACCACCCCTTTTTTTTCTTTAATCATCATCAGCACTTCATCATCGAGATTTCGGGGTACATCGTTGAGCGCCCTTGCCGAGGAATGCGAAGCGATAATGGGAGCCTTCGACAGCTGTATAGCCTGTATATTAGATTCTTTAGAAGGATGAGAAAGATCCACCATGATGCCCCATTTATTCATTTCGGCAATCACCTGTTTGCCCAATGCGCTCAATCCGTTGTGCATCCATACGCTGTCCAATTCCCCTGTATTGCTATCGGCCAACTGACTGTGGCCATTGTGTGCCAGCGACATATACCGGGCACCGCGGTTGTAAAATTCCTTTACCCGGTTGATATCCGTTCCAATCGGGTAGCCATTCTCCACACCTATCATCGCTACTTTTTTACCGGAACGAACAATGCGGCGCACATCGGCCGAGGTAAGCGCTAAGGCTATTTCTTCCGGCGCTATTTCGGTGCACAGCCTTTTGATAGCTTCAAATTTGGCATCGGCATTGGCGTACGCTTTTTCATAGCCTTCAGGGGTGAGTGCGCCCTGACCGGTGTACACAATCAACCAGCTTACATCGAGTCCGCCCTCTGCCATCTTGGGCAGGTTAACCTGTGTACTTAATCGTTGCGTATAATTTCGTTCTGTAGTAAAATTCGATACATTGAAGTCATTGTGGGTATCAATCGTGATGACCTTTTCGTGGATGGCCTTGGCTTTTTTGAGGAGTTTTGCTTCCGGCAGGTTGATTTGACCTTGAGCAAAGAAGAAGGAAGCCTGTAAGGCAATGAAAATGGAAAATCTCATATATGTATTTTTATTTTGTAGTTGATTTTGTTTGTGGTTTATAGTTGGTTTATGTATTCTTTGATTGTAAACACCCCACTTTCCCACAGGCAAGATTGAATTATGGAAGTTTCTTCTGTTTTGGAAATATTTTACCCTTCTCAGTAGTTTGCAGTTAGCATTCCTTTCGTAATTACAAACCTGGTGTTTGACGCTATTTTGTCCAAAAATCAGTCAAAAATTTAATTTAAAGTGATTCGATCTATTTTGGGTATTTAACCTACCCGAAACAAGGACTAAAGATCACCATTGTTATTAACCATGCCTTTCGAGGTGAAATTAAGCATGTTTGATGTTTAAAAACGGATGGAGGAACCATGATAAGCCCTGCTTTTATTCGGAAAATGATTAAATTTACAATATGGTACAATCGCAAACTGATATCAGAAATCAAATAAAGCATGCTGTTATAGAAATAGATCCTACCGCAGAAATTATTCTTTTTGGTTCACAGGCAAGGGGTGATGCAAAAGGAGAATCCGATTGGGATATTTTAATTTTGACGAACAAGCCTGTTGATTCCCTGAAAGATCAGGATCCCTATAGAAAAGCTGTTTTTGAGGTTATGTTGAAAAATGACGAGTTGATTACTACCATTATTCGAAACAAAAAAATCTGGCATGAAAAACATTTCGAATCCCCTCTATTTCATCAAATTTCAAAAGATGGTATTCGGCTTTAATCTTTTGTAGTCATGGTGGATTACTATCTACAAAGAGGGGAAATCGCTTTTAAGGAAGCAGAAATATTAGCTCAGCATACGTATTTTCTCGGATGCGTAAACAGACTTTATTATGCTGCTTTTTACCATGTATCTGGCTACCTTATATTAAATGGTTTCTCTCCCAAAAGCCACAAAGGCGTTGTGAAACTTTTTAACAGGGAAACCATTAAAGACAATCTATTTACCAAAGAGGATGCAAGATTTTTCCATGCCTTATTTGAATGGAGGCAGGAAGGAGATTATGGTGATTTTATTACCTTTAATCAGCAGGAAGTGCTGGAATTAGTTCTACAAACAAAAGCATTTATGCATAAAATCAGAAAGGTCATTTTTCACGATAATGCAAGATAGAACCGCTTCCTTTTTACCCCTGACTTAAAGTGATTATGTCAAATCAATGTGGGGAAAGCTACAATTCCATACCCTTTCAAACGAAAAATCCCACACAATCAAGCTAAGGTCATAATTCAATTTTATAGACCCTTTTCCATTGTCCTGCTAATAGAACCACCGCATCTTATATTCCCTACAAATGACTTGTTTATACAAATTCCATTTTAAAAAATACCATTTTGACGTTCCATTCCATATTTACAATTTTTTGCAATCCTGGAATCCAATTCCAGATTTACATAAACTGATATTGCATAGGGGTGTTCGGGGGTTTGTATGGCATTTTTATCAATACAAAAAACAAGTATTAAAATTGAAACTTTACCGAAGCCACCACCTGTCTTGGTCTGATCTGAAAAATGCTTTGATAAAAATAAAAATCGGTAAAACGGGTGCTAATGTAAGTACGTTCATTCAGCAGATTGGTAGCCGTTAATTGCAGGTCGATGCGTTTTTTGGTAAAAGTGTACCGGTAGGTAAGATCGGGGTAAAAAATATTCGTCTTTTGATTCAAGGCTTTGTTGTAATAATGCTCTCCGGCAAGACCAATGTATTGGTTTTTTGCAGGGTAAATATGCAATTGAAGCGATTGCGATAAAAAGAACAGCTTATTAGTGGGTTGCCCTTTGAGTGCATTACGTGCCATATTAAAATTAAGCTCATAATCCCAGGCCATATATCCACCGAGCCGGGTATTCATCTTTATATTAGGCCGAAGATATCGGTTTATGCTTCTTGTAAGCGTTCCATCGAGTACCTGTTTGCTTTGGCTGATACCTGCCTGCAAACCAGCCCCAAACGTAGTTTTGAGATCGGTTACATATTTGCTGAATTTATAATTCAGGGTATGACTCCCCACATCGTTGGGTTGCAGCAATGCCACCATTTCACGGCTTCCATCGGGGTTAATCCGGTTTACCGGTAAATAGGGTTGCCGGGCATATTGGTAGCGGTAATCGATGTGCGTAAAAATAGCCTTAATCGGGTCGCGGTAAAACAAACCAAGCGAGCCATAAGCAGCCCTTGTTTGTGCTATCGGCAGGTTGTTGATGCGGATACTCCGGTAATTTTCTACGATCAGTCCGTTGAATATCTGATTAAAATTACTGAAGCTGTTTTGGTAACCACCCCCTCCGGTCAGCCGCCAATAAGCGTTAAAAATAATATTGGCATACATACCGGGATCGAACGTGAGAAAACTTTGCCTGTTGCTGCTGTCTTTCAGCATATCATTCAGGTAGAAATGATGACTTGAAAATGGCAGATTAAAAGTGAGTTCAAGCCCCTTGGCTTTAAAAATGGCATTGGCTTGCATATAAGCCTTGGTCGTATTTGCATTTCGGTTGTTTTGCGCATTTTCGGGCGAAACAGGTTTTCCGGTTTCGGCTTCGCTTTCCAATTGCTGATGCATGGTTTGTATACCGGCCCTTGGGGTGAAAGTCCATTTTCTCCAACCCTTGGTACCCTCGAGATAATGATGTGTATTGAAGTGCGTTTGACTGACCGATTGGCGCAATTCCGGATAGGCTTCGTTGCCATGCAGCAGACTTGCAAAGGGTCCGGGAGTTACCTGCAACACATCCGGCATTTGGTTGTATTGAATATTCGAGTAAATCGTAATCAATTGCTTTCCAATCGGTGTAATCCAGCGCAATTGGTTATTTACCTGTTGCATAGGTCTTGTAAGCCTTTGCGCAATAGAGTCTGTCCCGTTGAACAGTATCCCGGCCGTTTGATTATCGTGCAGGTTCAGGGTCAGCATGTTTTTAAAATATCCTTTGGGCGTATTTTGCTGTACCGTAAGCCGGGTTTCTAATTCATTCACAAAATAGCGGTTTCTGATATTTTCGACGAGGGCTACTTCTCCGGAAGGGGTATAAAACAACGTGGTGGCATCCCCTTGTCTGTTTTGAACATCATTCAGGTAAGAAGCATTAACCCTTATTTCAAGGTCCTTGTTGATTTTGGTGAGCAGGTTGCCCGTAAGCAGGTGTACATTGTTATCTAAATACCGGTTGCTGCCCACAGGAGGCACAGCGGCCTCTGTTACCTGCAAAAAGGAGGCGGCGGCCGGTTGGGCATCGAGTTGATCCATCAGGTTTTCTATGGTCAGCGTTTTTAATTGGCGGCTTACGTCATTGCCGGTATTGTTGGTTTGCCAGGAACCTATAAACTGGGTTTGCTTTTTAAAAAGCATCGGCGTCATGGCAGCATCCCACAAAAAAGGTTCGGCACCAATACCCGCCCGGCCACTACCCGTTACGGTAATGTTGTTTTTAAGTTTGATATTCAGCGAAGCCCGGTCGGTAGGTACAAGGCTATCGAGGATACGGATGGGTTGGTGGTTTTCGAGAATCTGCACCGAACTGACACTTTTATGCGGCAGGTTGTTGTTAGCGAGGTTGTATTTGCCTTCAAGCAGGTCCATACCTTCTATATAATATTTCTGAATCGCTTTTCCCTGATACATCACCCGGCCATCGGCCTGTACTTCAATCCCCGGCATTTTGGACAGCACATCGGCAATACTCCGGTCTTTTTGGTCGGCAAAAGCACTCACTACATAATTGAGGGTATCGCCCTTTTGCCTGATGGGACTTGGGTTTACCACTACATTAGGCAATTCGGTGGGCTTGGGGGTAAGGGTAAAATTATATTCGGCGGTTTGGTTTGGAATGGGGCGGGATTCAAAAGCATAGTTGAAAGCCCTCACCTGAAGGACTGCTACTTTTAAGGTTGAGGCGAGTTCTATCTTATAATCCCCTTTGGCATTGCTGATGGCAAAGGCAAGGATATTGCCATTCAGGCTATCAGAAAGGGTAACAGAAGCCGAGGCAACCGGTTGCCCGCTATTGGTTGTAATACGACCCGAAATAGTTGTTTGTGCATTAAGTAGCGTATTTGAAAAAAATATTCCTATAAAAATAAGGGGCACGAATAAATACGGGAAGGTTGCCTGCTGTAGTTTCTCAAATACCTGTTTTCTCTTTATTGTATGGTTTCTTTGCAAGGTGGGTCTTTTCGTATGTAACGAATATAAAATTAAGGATTTTAGGCGGAAAGCAAAAAGCCTGCTTTCAAGTCTGTTTGCCTATTCTTTTTCCAAACGGTTGTTTACTGTTTTCAAAGCCTCTTGCCTTCTTCTAATTAATGCAATTTTATCTTCTTCTCTTACCCTTACGTTTAAATGTTCTGTCCACCTTGATGGGTCTAAATAGGCCTCAATCAATAAATCGTACAGTTTTTTTCTTTCTGTTTTAATTGGGTTAGAACTTTGAAAAAAACGAACTTGTTCCGTGGAAGGTTTTAAGTCAGTTAAATAAATATCAACTTCATTTAACTCGTCCTTTAATTGAATAATCAGACCGGGTAATCCCCCAAATTTTAAAGGGCCATCCTGTACAGGAATTGATGTTGTGTACCAGGCAGTATAATTCCTGCCAAGGTACCTTTTCTTTGCCATTTTACAATCAAATCCCAATATGGTAGAACTAGTATCCACCAAGCCCCATTTCCCTTCATTCATCTGCTCTTTGTAATATATTTCTTCAAAAACCACATAGTTAAAATAGGTAATTGAATTCTTTCCATAATCCTTTCGTATTAAATAATTATCAGAAGTACTTCGCATATTAAGAGGAGATTTTATCATTTTAGTTGCAGTTTCTATCGAGTTCGCTGCAAGTAATTTTTGGTAACCAGCAATTTTTATTGAATCATTATATAACCTGTCGTTACTTATACAATAAGATTCCTCATTATTAAAAAACAATAATAATTCAGTATTACTATATACATTCCGCTTTGTGGTATCCCGCATCAGTCTATATTGGTAGGTAGCAATATAGGCAGGCTTGAAGTGGGTTATTTGAATACTCTGTGACAATGCCTTTGATGTAATTGCAAATAGAAAAAAAATTAACCCGAGTAAATATTCTTGATTTGTAATACTTTTATTCATAACAGAAAAGTCATTTGTAATTATAAATATTTAGGAAATAATTACCTGATGATACCTTTTAATATTTGATATATCATAGTTTATTGTAATTCAATTGCATTATTAAAGACATTTTGCTTGTTTTGATTGGGTTTAACTGTAAGAGAAATCGGTAAGCCGTTCGTCGCGATGGAAGGATTTTGCCGATAAGACTCAAGAATTTTTGAAAATTTTGACTTTGTTGTTAGAATAGCCAACTTAGATGGGGAAAATTCCATTTGGGGGATATTCTTAAACAATAGTCCATTAAAAGTAAATTGAACTTGTTGCTTTTCGTCAATTGCCTCTAATATCAACCCAGGTAAACCATATAGTTTCCATGGCCCGAAACTCAATGGAATATCTAAAGCGTACCATACTATGTAGTTTCTGCCATAATATTTCGTTTTAGCTGCTCTGCAAATGAGTCCTCCAATATTCTTCTCTTTGTTCAATAGTTCCCATTTTATCTCAACCAATGTATCTTCATATATAAAAATATCATTTGGAAATTTTGATTCCATATGAATTATCCTCTTATTTAAATCTCGATAAATATTCTGCTTGGTAGTTTTCTTCATACTTCCCAATTGCATTACACCACCATTCTGGAATTTTTTATTTATTTCAGCTTGAATTATTGAATCTTGTATTACCGCTGTATAACTTTTATAAGATGAAACATCCTGATTAAAATATAATACCATATCTTCCTCATAGTAGGTTTTGGATAAAGTAACACTTAAATGTTTGAAATGATATACTACTGCTCCACTTTTCTGAGATTGTGAAAACAGGTAGTTGGAAAAAATAATTCCAATTAATAAAACGACTTTTTTCATAATAATTCTTGAAAATCCATCCCGAAAAATATTCGGGATGGATTGATGAATTTAATTGATTATTGTAGAATATTATTGAGGGTAACTCTGCTCATCGTAATTACCGCAGCCATAACCTACAATGAACTTTGCAACAGCCGAACTAACCTCACGAGTACTACACTCATAGTTGCAACTCCAACAACCTGATACAATATTTCCACAAGCATCATTGAATTCAAAACAGCCACTTGGAAAATAAATATAGTTTGATTTATTTTCAGGTGTTTCTGCAATTAATTGATTAAACGCACCCAACAATAAAAATGAAAGGGAAAAAATTAACTTTCTGGTTTTCATGATAAAATATTAGTGGACATTCATAAATGGAATTGTCCGTTTAAGTAAAAGGCTTCAACTTGTTAAAGGGGGCCAACCTCTGAGGCATGAAGTTTCTCCTCAAAAATTTCTATCATAAAAGTAGAAATCTTTTTTGCCCCCCCCCAAATAATCTTATCCACACAATATTCACATATTTTCTACTTATAATTTGTGATATTGTATCAAAATGATGGCCATATCACCATCAATTTTTAATCAATTAACTCAATTGGATTATTGAAACGAGCGCTTCTTATCCTTGCACGTTCCATAACCTTTCTTTGGTTTTCTTCATCCATTACCTGACCTCTGCTCTCCATGCCCACAAGCGGATTTTTTAAGGCGTCTTCTTTCATTCGCTTCAACTCCCCTGATGAAACCTGTTTAATACCGGCATTTTTCGATCTATCAGGAACAGCTATCTCAAAGCTTCCCTTTCTAATAGATAGTAGTTCAAATTGTACCTGATTTTTAGAATCCGTAATTTTTACAATCGTACCCGGTAAACCTATAAACTTATAGGGCCCTTCCTGAATGCCGATATCGGTGGTAAACCAGGCTTCATATTGTCTCCCTTTAAATTGACAGGTAGCAGATTCACAATTAAACCCGCTTATAACCTGATTTTTGTTTTCAAGGGTCCAAACAATGGTGTTCAAGGGTTCCGGGTAATAGAAAGGTTCACCCCTGACCTGATCAATATATTGAATGGTATTTTGTATATAATTTTTTTGGATGGTTGCAAATGATTTAGGTTTAGGTAAACTACTTATTATTTGCATAGCCTGAGTTAAGTCAGAAGGTTTATCTGATAATTTAGAAACTGCAGAATCAGATAAATACTTACCCTTTTCTACCCAATAAGATCCTTCCAAATTACCAAATAAATAATACTCAACTCTATTCTGATCAGCCAGATTATTGGTATCGGGTGAATGAATAAGTGAATAGGAAATAACATAATCT
>JBGSNV010000221.1:0-37565 GCA_041739485.1 Chitinophagaceae bacterium | reverse complement strand
TGCTTGGCGGGCAGGAACCACTTTATATTGTAGATGGGATTCCGATTACCAATACCCCTACCGGATCTGCTGATATATTTAATACCAACCGAAATGGGGGAGTTGCCGGAAATGAGTTTATCAATCCGATCTCGCAAATCCCGATTGAGGAAATAGAATCCATTGAGATCCTGAAAGATGCTGCCTCCGCCGGTATATACGGAGCAAGGGCCGCCAATGGTGTGGTGATGATTACCACCAAAAAAGGACGTCCCGGCAAATTTGAAGTCAACTTCGGGGCTTATATGGGAATCAATGATATTCCAAATAACCGCCGGTATGAAATGCTTTCCGGACCCGAGTTTGCAGAAGCATCAAACTTTACCCGCAGACTCCGCAATCTTCCGATTTTATTTGCCGACAGCATCAATGTAGCAAACACCAATTGGCAAGATCAGGTGCTTCAAAGAGGAATTGTTCAGAACTATAACATTGGGGTAAACGGGGGTTCGGAAAAAGTAAGGGTAAGCTTTGGTGCTGCCTATTTTGCACAGGAAGGCACCATTGTAGGTACTGATTTTAACCGGATTAGCCTGCGCAACAGCATCGATTTCCTGATGAGTAAAAAGGTAAAAATGGGGGTAAACCTGTTGATCAGCAGATCGATTAGTGATCGCCTCAGGAATACAGGTAATGGCTTTGGTACCGATAACTTCAATAATAACAACTTATACGGACCGAGCGTATTGTCGGCAGCTTTAATCGCCAACCCAACCTATGAGCCTTTTACTCCTGCGGGATTATACAATCTTGATACACTTAACAATACCGTCAGTCCAATAGCAACTGCAAGGGAAGTAAATCTGAAAACCACAGATGACCGTTTGATAGGTAATATTTATTTGGAGTATGAGCCTATAAAAGGTTTAAAACTTCGTAGCAACGTTGGAGCGGATACCCGCAGCAGTTATGAAGAATATTTTACCCGGTTTATCCCGGGGGTATTTAATGGCGCGGCTACCGGAGCGTCTCTTGAAAATGGCATTTTTCGGGAATGGCTTTGGCTCAATGAAAATTATGCCTCTTACGAATGGAACCTGAAGAAAGATCACAAATTTAATTTCCTTGCAGGCTTCAGTATGCAGGAAAGCCGGAGCAATGGTTTGAGTGTTCGGGTACGTAATATTCCCAGCAACGACCTTCAAACGGTTTCAAGTGGACCGCAGATACTGGCAGTTAAAGAACAGGGTTTTCAATATTGGGGGATTGTTTCTCAATTTGGTCGTATTAACTATAGTTATAAGGATAAATATTTGTTTACCGGTACTTTCCGCAGAGATGGTTCAAGCCGGTTTGGCCCTGATCGCCGCTACGGCAATTTCCCGGCCTTTTCTGCCGGATGGATCCTTTCGGAAGAAAAATTCCTCCGAAACGTTCAGGCAATTTCGCTGTTGAAACTTCGGGGTAGCTATGGCAGAACAGGTAATGACCAGATTGGGAATGTATGGACCTGGAGAGCTAGTATATCACCGACTGCCAATGCTGCAACAACTTACCTGCAAACGGCAGGTAGCCAACCGGTAAGTATTGAGATTGGCGACTTTGGCTGGGAAACTACCAACCAAACCGATATTGGTCTTGATTTGGAATTATGGAACGGAAGACTTGCATTTACGGCAGAATATTATAACCGACAAACTGATGGACTATTGTACGGTATTGCCTTGCCTTCTACCACTGGTTTCACCTCCGTATTGAACAATCTGGGTAAAATGGAAAATAAGGGCTTTGAATTTATGCTCAGCACCCGCAACATCGTAACCCGTGACTTTACCTGGACAAGTAATTTCAATATCAGCTTTAACAAAAACAAACTGTTGGGATTGTACGAAGGAAGGACTCAAGACTCTTATGGTGATTTTGGCAATGCGACTCTTTTACGTGTGGGTGAGCCCATCTCGTGGCAGGGTGTCAAAGTAAATGGCATCAACCCGGAAACCGGAGATTTTCTGGTGGAAGACCAAAATGGTGATGGCGTCATCAATAATGACGATATGGTTATTTTGGGATCCCCTTTACCTAAGCATTACGGTGGATTTAACAACAACTTCAGGTATAAGAATTTTGATTTAAGTGCCTTTTTCTCCTGGAGCTATGGCAACCTGATTCTGAATAATACACGTTCGTTTCTGGAGTCTACCGGAATCCCTTCCGGTCAGGGGGTTATTCAGAATGTTACCAAAGAGCGCTGGGAAGGCCGTTGGCAACGCCCGGGTGACAATGCCGCCTTCAGAGGTTTTGATCCAAATAATTCCTACCGTGCCGTAGGTTCAAGGATTTCAGATTTTTACCTGGAGGATGGTTCTCACATCAAACTCCGTACGCTGTCTGTTGGTTATAATCTGCCCAAAAATCTATTGGCAAAATTGAAATTAGCTGCGGCGCGTATTTATGCCAATGCAAACAACCTGTTCATTATAACTGATTATACAGGTTATGATCCGGAGGTTAACCACAATAACGTGGGCACCAATATCACCGTAGGCTACGATAATGGAACCTACCCACAAGGCCGGAGTTTTGTTTTTGGATTTAATGTTACCTTTTAAAAAAGATTGCTTTATGAAAAGATTAAATAAACTTGGATTGATCCTTATAATTGCCGGACTTACAGGAGTCTCAGGTTGCACCAAGGTACTGGATCAGGTGCCTAACGACCGGATAGATCTGGAAAATTATTTTAAAGACCGCACCGATGCCGAAGCTGCATTGGTGGGAGCTTATGACATTGTTTTTCGTAATCTCGTACCCACATTTACCATCAACAGTATGCTGAGTGGCCGGGAAATTCAAAACATCGGAAACATTCCGGGGCGACAAGTACAATTCCGACCTGTCCTAAGGGTTGATAACGATGGAGGAACCGGAACCCTGTGGAATCAGTGTTATCAGGCACTTAGCCGGATCAACCTTTTGCTGGAAAGGGTTCCTGAAATTCCGGAGGGCCTGTTTGCACAGCAGGGTGTTCCCCCAACCACTAACCGCAAAAATGAAATTCTGGGGGAGGCTCTTTTTCTGAGAGCCTGGGTATACTGGCAAATGGCATTGAACTGGGGAGACGTTCCACTAATTTTAGATTATCCTACAAGTGCTCAGCCTGGTGATAATCTGGTAAGCCGCACCCCGGTTGCTCAGGTGTATGAACAGGTAGATAAAGACTTACAGGATGCCGCAAACTTTTTACCAGTCAACCATCGGTTCATACAAGCCAATCAATCGGCTGTGGCTATTCGCATAGCAAGCAAAGGAAGAGCTACCAAAGGTATGGCTTTACTGATGCAGGCACGGCGGGCGCTTGAGTTGAAGCAGTGGCAGTTAGCAGCAGATAAGGCCAATGAGATCATTAACCTTGGCGAATTCTCGCTAAATCCATTGTTTACGCAAACGTTTAATAACACTCCTGCAGGCGGACAAAATACTACAGAATCTATTCTGGAGACTCAAAGTGTAAGGGATGGTTTCAATAATACAGGAGGTATTTTTAGCTGGGAATTTTATACCAATGGTCGTACTGAAGTAACACCTCAGTGGTATACTAATTACAGTGGTACCTACCTCGATCCTTTGGATGTACGTCAGTTATTTTCTGTCAACATTTCATATAATACCAACAATAGTTTACGAGGCTTTACGCTATTCAAGTACTATAACCGCGACGGGGCCTATAATTCTGCCGATCCCTGGAACTATGTTTTGGGTAGATTGGGAGAAGTGTTTTTAATCAGAGCAGAAGCTTTAAACGAAATAGGCTTTCCAAACAGTGAGGCCCTTACCCGTATCAATTCACTGAGAGCAAGAGCCCGGGAAACCTCGTATACCATTACCGTTCGACGTCAGGGGATGGCCGATACTACTGTATTTGCGAAAGGAATCCCGCCGGTAAGTTTTACACCTGGTCAACCGAATACCATCTTTGTGGCCAATCAGGGAGATTTCAGAGATTTCATCCGTGATGAGCGGTGGAGAGAACTTGCATTTGAAGGACTACAATGGTACGATTTAAGGAGATATAATATCCCTAGCGGAAAATATAGTGCCATTGAGGCGGTTTATCTCAATGACCCTGCAATACCTGGAACAGATGCAGGAAAAATTCTCTGGCCGATTCCCAATGGACAAATTATAGTCAATCCGAATCTTACCCAAAACCCCGGGTATTGATTCAGCTATGCCTGATTTGTAAAAGACAGGAGTAATAATAAGGGGGTTGGTTGCTGCTATTACAGTGACCAACCCCTTTTCATTGATTTTTAAGACAGTAGAAAATGAAACGGATCCTGGTATTTGGTCACGCTATTTCCAGTAAAGTATTGTGCAGGATTATTCTTTCTGCAATGGTTTTGATAGGAATTACAGAACCTAATAAAGCGCAAACATCCGGAGAATTATGGAAACTTGTTTGGCAGGATGAATTTGAAAATCCCGGATTACCCGATTTTAACCGTTGGAATTTTGATACTGCCGGCAACAAAGCAGGATGGGGAAACCGCGAAGCTCAATGGTACACCGCCACCAATCCTGAAAATGCTTTTGTAAGCGATGGACTGTTACATATAACAGCACGTAAAAAACCAATTTCCGGTAAACAATACACTTCCGCCCGATTAACCACCAAAGGAAAAGGCGATTGGCTCTATGGAAAAATTGAAGTTCGGGCAAAGCTTCCTAAAGGTATCGGTAGCTGGCCCGCTATCTGGATGCTTCCTTCAACAGAAAATCCTATCAAATGGCCGGATTGCGGCGAAATTGATATCATGGAACATATTGGTTCAAACCCCGATAGTGTTTTATCTACCATTCATACCCTGTCCTATAATCATCTGAAAGGTACACAAAAAGGGGAGTCTCTTTATCTTCCCAAAAGTCAGGATTCCTTTCATACCTATGTGTTGGAATGGTCGGAAAAAGAGTTGATTTTTACCGTAAATGAATATGTTCTGTTCAGATATCCCAAAGCCGGAATGGCCGAAGATGGCTGGCCTTTTGACAAACCCTTTCATCTGATTCTGAATCTTGCTATCGGAGGCAATTTTGGAGGTAAAAAAGGCATTGATGACAGCAGTTTTCCGCAGGTTTTTCAGATTGATTATGTCAGAGTTTACCAAAAAGAAGAGAGGGAGATCATACAACGTCCTCAGGGATCAGGAAATAATTCCCCGGAAAGCAGGACCCTTGAAAATATGCCTTCGAAAAAAGGTATGGTGATCTCCTACAGCATGATTGACGGCCTGTTAAGCATAAACACAAATAAAGGATACAAGGGAGAAGGATGGAATCCCGGGAATTACTATACAGGTAAGGGAATGCAACTTACTACCGACACTTCAGGTTCAATGAACCAACTTCAATATAAAATTCAGGTTTCAAAACCGGGAACTTATCAGGTGTTTGCTCTTGGATCAAAAATGAGAAATGCACCCGAAAAAAACCGGATCGAATTGAGTTTAGAAAAGCCGGATGGTAAAACTCTTTTCACCAACACGATTGACTTAAAAAACACCTACGCTCCTTACTGGATGGGTACTTCCCAAAAATATGAACCCGAAATCCTATGGGCTGTTTCGGATACGGGAACTTACTTGCTGAATGTTAAAGCCATTCAGGGACATCACCTTTATCTTGAAAAGATTGTTTTATCGGGCAACGGCTTCTTACCCGAAGGAACCGGACCTGCGCTAACCTTGAATAATGTTGAAGATACAACCTTCAGTGCCTCTTTAAAAAACAATATTATTCTCCCACCGGCCTGGGCTTTCGGCGTACTTTATGGTGGATATACCAATCAGGAATCCACCCTTCAAACCATTGATTCACTCAGGGCAGGCAATTTTCCGATAGATGCTTATTGGATCGATTCCTGGTTCTGGAATTATTCCGACAAGGGACGAGGCCCTAAAGGCTATCTGGATTTTAAAGGGGATCTCACCGCCTTCCCCGATCTGAAGGCGATGTGGCAGGAAATGGAAAATCGAAAAATCAAAGGGGGGATCTGGATGTGGGATTGCATCCTTCGGGAAAAAAATGAAACTGCTTATGACAGTTTTCTAAAAAAGGGTTTTTTTACAAATTCTTTTATTAATGGAGACCGCTGGCATAACAGCACCGGGCATACCATTACCGGCAATATTGATTTCGAAAATCAGGATGCGGTTGCCTATTGGAAGCAACAGCTAAAACCATTTTTTGATGCAGGTCTCGATTTCCTGAAACTGGATCGTTCCTCCGAAATTCCCTTTACCAAGGCGGCATTTGAAGCCACACAGCAATTGGGTAAGGAAACAAAAGGCCGTGGTTTTGTTTTATCGCATCTGCATACTACCTATGATCCCCGCCATAAATTGTATCCAACCAAATGGACTGGTGACGCAAAAATTGCATGGAGTCAACCCGATTATCCCAACAACAGCATTTATGCTATGGGAGCACTTAAGGAAAATGTGGGCATGATAGCAGATCCCAAGCGTTCTACTTATGAAATTCCTTTTCTTACCCATGATGCCGGAGGCTACGATTATTTCGGGTCTACAGAACAGTCGGATGAATTATATATGCGTTGGATTCAATTTTCATCCCTGAACAGCATTATGACCCTGTTTTCTCAACACACAAATCCTACCCGCAACCTGCCGCATCGTTACCCAAAAAGCGTTCAGGACAATTTTAAAAAGTATACACATCTGCGCATGCAGCTCTTTCCGTACCTCTATACACAGGCATTGAGCACCCATCTTACCGGAACAAAAATGGTACAGGGAGATGGGATTCATGAGGATCAGTTTTTACTGGGCTCGTCGCTTTTGGTTGCACCCGTGGTGAATCAGGGAGTCCTTTCAAGAGAGGTCTATTTCCCCCCGGGTATCTGGTATGATGCAGATAACGATGTGCAATACAAAGGAGATACTGTTTTTAGGGTGCAGGCACCTATGGAAAAGTTACCTCTTTTTATAAAAAAAGGAAGTATCCTCCCCAAAAGAGATTATGCGCCGGCAATAGAGTTGGGAAACAATGAGCGGATTACTTTAGAAATCTATCCCGATTCAAACGGCAGTTTTTCACTTCTTGAAGATGATGGCATTAGCAATCAATATCTATCCGGGGGATATGCCGAAACAAAAATGAGCATGCGACAAAAAAACGGGTCTCTGCATCTTACTATTGGAAAAACTTCCGGAGGGTATCAGCCCGGTTTTTCGGAGAGAACCTGGGTGATTCGGGTACATGATGTAAAAAAAATGCCCCGCCAAATACAGATTCAGAAAAAACGAATTCGATTTGAGTATCAGGCTGAAAAAAAACAATTGGTTTTTGGATTTAAGGGAGGGATCCATGAAGCTCACTTATGTGAAATTTCGGGTATCTTGTAAATCCCTTTTTTCAGGTAAAATTTCTTAGGTGCTACTTTATGTCTCTCTTGCGGACAGAGACTGATTTTAATTGTCTTATCTGCTTGCAAGCATACAAGGCATCTCCAAATAAAATCTTCTGTCTGCCGGTAAGCGGTATATAAAATTCCATAGAGTTTTCCGGAGGAGATTTGTAGGAAAAGGCCATAATTCAACAGGATCTTCATCCATAGGGGTTTAGTGGAAAGGATTAAAAAACGAGGGATAGAAAGCAGATAGATCTTGGTTGTACCTTTACAGTGTGAAAAAGCTACTGTTTATTATCACGCTATTCTACGGATTGCTCCCGGCATCAGCTCAGTTCTCTTACCGCGATGTAGAAGTACTATACGATAGTTCGTGGACCTATAAGAACCTGCAACTGATTCCTATCCGATTTAAGGAAGGTCGCGGCGAAAATAATATTGGGGCCCTGATATCGCTATCCGAGGCGCTTGCAGACAAAAAAGCAGTACTGAAGGAAATTGGTGGCCGTACCCAACCCGACAAAAGCTATTTGAACATTACCAACAAATCAAAACAAAGTATCCTGATTCACAGTGGCGAACTGGTGAATGGAGGCAAGCAGGACCGCGCTATGGCTTCCACCCGGATTATCCTGCCTAAGGCTAAAAAAGAAGTACTCGATGTATATTGTATTGAGAAAATGCGCTGGCAAAATAAGCCCCTCAGATTCTTTCACAGTGGGTCGGGAGATATTGGACTGCGCCAATCGATGGACACAAAACGTTCGCAGATTGAGGTTTGGAAAGAAATTGACCGGCAGTTTAAAGAAAGATCAAAAACTTCGGATACCTGGTCGTATTTGCAACTGCACAACGACAGCACCCGCAATAATGCAGACTATACCGCTTTTTTTAAACAAAAAATGGCCGAAAGCGGTGCAGGATCCGCCGGATTTCTTTTCGTAACGGGAAACAAGATCATTAGTGTGGAGCTGTTTGCAAATGCAGATATCACACAGGCGATTTTTGATAGTATGCTGGCTACTTATGTCAATTCCATGAAGAAAAATGTAGATCTTCCGAGGGTATCCCGCGAAAGGCAAAAAAATTTCCTGGACAATGTATTGACTACCCGGGAAACACAGGTTAAACTGGTGCGTACACAAGGAAACAGCTACAAACACGAAGGAAAAGTAATTCACCTAATTGTTTACGGAACCGGCTTTTAACAAACGGCTTTTGTTTATTCCATTACATGCCTGTTCGAAAGATTCCTCATTTTGAATTAACTTGCCGCTACCTCCATATCAGTATTCTACTATGATTTTCAAAAAATATTCCCGTTCTCCTCACCGTCCATTATTACAAAAAACGAAGACCCTTGTCCTTCTTGCCTTGGGACTTGCCGGGTGGGTATCTGGGGTAACCGCGCAACCGGATGCCGCAAAAATTCAACAGGATATTGAGGCAGTACCTCCATTGGTACAATCCTTTACCCTGAGCAGTAAAGACCCGGTTTTGCTAAAAGATCCTGAAAAAAACATCCTTCTATGGAAAAAAGAAGTGTTGCTGGGACAAAACAGTCAGGTGCGAGGCATGAAACAAAAGGCACGAGGCTATGCAGTGTATGAAAAAAAGGGAAATCAGTACCTGTTTCTGGAATTTCAGCAACAAACCAACCAACTTGAAGATGTTCCACAGGTGAGCATGGAGGACCTGTTGCCTTTACTAAAGGATGATTGGTCGGGCTTTTACGGATCCTACTACAATCGCATTTTCAAAATTCAAACTCCTCCGGCTTTTACTACGGATCCTTATATCAACTGGCATAATCCAAGATCAGTGCTCGTTCACATTAAAGTAAAATATGATTATATCAGTACCGATACCGATCTGGAAACAAGGGAGCAGGTTTTTCAGGTGCAGTTTTACCGCGATGATCCTACGGGACCCTGGACAAGGTTCAATAGCAATGTGACGGAATCCCCCGAAAACAAAACCCTGCAAATCCTGCATTTCAATAAGCTTCAGATTTTGCAGATGTACAAAAAGACCCTGCCCTATCAGGGTTTGTGATCTTTTCGCTTCCAAGAGGCTACAAATGTTAGCAACTTCATACCGTTTATCTTTCCACTTTTTCAATTTTAGCATGCCCGTTGGCGCGCTTGCCCTTAGTTTCGCTCCCCGGTAAAAACGATTTTAATTCAAGTAAAGAACAAGATATGACACATCCTTATGCGGGTGCCGTAAGCGCCCAACTCAATATAAGAACTCCACAGGTAGAAGCGGTATTGGCGCTTTTGGCCGAGGGGGCAACCATTCCTTTTATAGCACGCTATCGTAAAGACAAAACCGGCGATCTGGATGAAGTACAGGTAATGCAGATACAGGATACCGCCAAAATGTTGCAGGAGTTCGCAGAACGGAAGGCTTTTATAGAAAAGACCATCACAGAACAGGGCAAGATGACCGAAGGCCTGCAGGCAACGCTCAATAAAGCCACCACCCTGAACGAACTGGAAGATATTTACCTGCCCTACAAACCCAAACGCAAAACCAAGGCGCAAACAGCGAGAGAAAACGGACTCGAGCCGCTTGCACTGACCCTGCTTGAACAAAAAAATATAGACACCGAAAAAGAGGCATCCGGCTTCCTCAATGAGAAAGTAACGACCAACGAAGAAGCGATAAAAGGGGCTTGCGATATCATTGCCGAAATGGTAAATGAGGATGGAGAGGTACGCGCCGGCATGCGGCATATGTTTGAAAAAGAAGCAAGGCTGATCAGTAAAGTAATGAGTGGTAAAGAAGAAGAAGCCATTAAATACAAAGACTATTTTGAGTATAGCGAAGTGGTGAGCAAAGTGCCAAGTCACCGGGGTTTGGCAGTACTCCGGGGTTTCACGGAAGGTTTCCTGCGGATGAGTATCGAACCCGAAGAAACGCTTGCCATCGAGCTGCTCGAAGGAAAATATATTACCGGGATGAGCAACGAAGGGCCGATCGTAAAAAAGGCGCTTCGGGATAGCTGGAAAAGACTGCTGCAACCTTCCCTCGAAAGTGAGTTCCGGATGGCGCTGAAACAACGGAGCGATGAAGATGCCATTGGCGTTTTTGCCGAAAACCTGCGGCAGTTGCTGCTTGCGAGTCCGTTGGGTAGCAAAAAACTGATTGCCATTGATCCGGGGTACCGCACCGGTTGTAAAACCGTAGTACTCGATGAGAAAGGTACCTTACAAACCACTACGGTTATCTACATACACGAACCCAACCGCATGGCTGCTTCTGAACAAAACATTCGTCAGCTCGTGAGCCGTTGTGGTACCGAAGCCATTGCTGTGGGGGACGGTACTGCAGGCAGAGAAACGGAACAATTCATCAAAGGGCTTGGACTGGGATTGCCGGTTTTTCTCGTAAACGAAGCCGGAGCATCGGTATACAGTGCAAGCGAAGTAGCCCGGGAAGAATTTCCGGATGAAGACCTGACTATCCGCGGCTCGGTAAGCATCGGCCGCCGGCTGATGGACCCGCTTGCTGAATTGGTAAAGATTGATCCCAAAAGCATCGGGGTTGGACAGTATCAGCATGATGTCAATCAGATCAGACTCAAGGAAAAACTGGATCAAACGGTTGAAAGTTGCGTGAACCTTGTAGGCGTTAACCTCAATACCGCAAGCCGGCACCTGCTGCGCTATGTTAGTGGTATTGGTGATACGATTGCTAAAAACATTGTGGACTACCGCGAAACAATCGGCAAGTTCAGCAGCAGGCAGGAATTGAAGAAGGTGCCCCGACTTGGAGATAAAGCTTATGAGCAATGTGCCGGCTTTTTAAGGATACCCGGTGCAGGCAACCCACTTGATGCAAGTGCAGTTCATCCTGAAAGCTATCCCGTTGTGGAAAAGATTGCCTCCGATCTTGGAGTGGATGTTACCCAAATTGTAGGCAATGAAACATTGCTGAAAACAGTAAGCCCTAAAACCTATGCCGGCTTTGGAGAACTAACCGTAAAAGATATATTGCAGGAACTGCGCAAACCCGGTCTTGATCCGCGGCAGCAGGCTTCCGGATTTGAATTTGCGAACATCTACAGCATGGAAGAAGTGCAGGAAGGCATGGTGCTACCGGGGCTTGTAAGTAATCTGACCAAATTCGGGGCTTTTGTAAATATCGGTGTCAAGCAGGATGGGTTGGTGCATGTGAGCGAAATTGCCAACCGGTATATCAGCGATCCGGCCGAAGCCCTGAAACTCGGACAGCAGGTTCAGGTAAAAGTGCTTGAAATAGACCGGGGACGTAAGCGTATTTCGCTCAGCATTAAACAGGCAGAGCCCGGTGGAGGAACAGAAAGGCCTGCAAAAACCGGGAGAAGCCCTCAACCCAAACGGGAGGAAAAAGCTCCGGAAACACTCGGAGATGCCTTAGCGGCTTTGAAAAATAAGTTTAAAAAATAATCGAATTGGAAGGCAGGGACCGCATCCCTGCCTTTTCTTTACCTGCACCCTTTAGCAAAATGCTAAGTTCATCGGGATACCAAAGGAGGAAAAATTCATATTCGCGCAGCTTTCTTTGAAATATTAAAGACTATGCCAACTACTTTTCAATGAGCGCTTATCCTTATGCTTTAGGCATTTGGGGGTTCTCAGAACATAGGACATTAGAGATCATTTATTAGAAATTGTAAACACATTGAATATTTATTTTATTCAAAAGTTTGTATATTAAGTTAGATAATTAATTATATCTTTTGAATGGTTTAACACTACTATAAGTGCTGTTTCGTTTTTTGCAACAACCTGACTCAGAGCAGTAATCTTTCGAGTTATTACAATTTGATTCACAATACCAAACAGTAATTTACTATTAACTTTGTCTTAGATTCTTGTAATTCATGAAAAGAACTTTAGAAAGAAAGGAAAAAGAAAAGGAGAATAGAAAAAGCGAGATATTGAAGGCTGCCGTAAAGATTATGAAAAAAAATGGCCTTAATGGATTAAACATGGAACAAATTGCAGATGAAACTGCACTTGCAAAGGGTACCATCTATTTATATTTCAAAAGCAAAGAGGAAATTCTAGCTACGCTTACCATAAAAGCCAGGAAGCTATTGTATAAAGAGTTTATTAAAGTAGACGAATCAAACCTCGATCCCCTTCAAAAGCTTAAAGAAATTATTCTTGTAAATTACCAATTTTTCAAAAAAAATGCCCTTTTTTACGGGTTAGTATCCTTGTACGAAGCCAATCATACCCTTGATGAGTCGGAAGAAATGTATGCATCAAGTAGTGCAATTACTGCGATTGTTGCAAAAATTGCGAATCAGGCCAAAGTTGAAGGAAAGCTAAACCCAAATCTCGATCCGCTAAACTTGACGATGATTCTATGGGGCATGACGGTTGGCATTCTTCAATTGCTCAAAGTAAGAGGCCCTTTAATGCAAAAAGAGCTCAACATCACTGAAAACCAAATACTTGAAACCTATTTGGAGACTTTCATTTCAGGTATCGAAAAAAAATAATCCATTTTATTTAAACATTTTTGAAACATCTATGTTCTTTTGGTCTTTTTATGACTGACAGTCATAAAATGGTCTATATTCATTTTAAATAAACAACATGGGTACTACAAAAAATCAAAATCAACTGGAGCGATGGACGCAATCTTTTGCTACAACAATTGTCAAAAACAAATGGTGGTCTTTACTTTTTACTGTTATTATTGTTGGTATAGCCGGGGCTGGCTTGGGCAAACTCAGGTTTAATGCTGATAGTAAAGTTTTCTTCAGCAAGGAGAACCCGCAATTAATGGCTTATGAAAAAATTGAACAGGTTTACTCCGATGACGATAATATTTTAATAGCCATTACCGAAAAAAATGGTCAGATTTTTAGCAATGAATCTTTGGAAGCTATTAAAATATTGGTTGACAGTGCCTGGCAAACGCCTTATTCCTTTAGGGTAGATGCTATTACGAACTTTCAGTATACAAGATCGGAAGGAGATAATTTGTTAGTATCTGATTTGGTGGAAGACCCTCAGGCACTTGACAAAGCAGCTTTAGAAAAAATAAAACAAATAGCGCTTGCAGAGCCGCTTCTGCAAAACAGGTTAATCAATAAAGATGCAACCGTTACCGGAATAAACATTTCGTGCAAAATACCCAATGAAAATACGGCCACTCCCGAAGTAGTATCCTATATCAGAAAAATGACTGCGGATTGGCAACAAGAGCATCCAACAATGGAGGTTCATTTATCCGGTAATGTAATGCTGGAAAATGCTTTTTCTGAAACAGCGCAAAAAGATGGTCAAACTTTGGTGCCACTTGTTTTTGGCATTTTTCTGGTGATGATATTTTTCTCCACACGATCAGTTAGTAGCACCATCAGTTCATTCTTGGTGGTGATTATTTCTATATTATGTGCCCTTGGTACCGCTGCATGGCTTGGTATTGATCTTACCTCTGCTTCATCCAATGCGCCAATAGTTATTAGCACTTTAGCCATTTCAGATTGTATCCACATTACGATATCTTTTCTTATGTTGCTTAAAGAAGGCAAGCATAAGAATGAAGCCATCATAGAAAGCATTCGGGTAAATTTTTTACCAGTCATCATAACAAGCGTTACTACCATTATTGGTTTTTTATCGCTCAATACCGGTGATGTTCCTCCTTACGCCGATTTTGGAAACATTTCAGCAATTGGAATGGGTTTTGCCTTGCTCTTTTCATTAATTACCTTGCCTGCGCTTCTTGCTATATTTCCCATTAAAGTTAAGCAACAGGCTTCGGGTACTAAAGTAGCATTCAACAGATATGATAAATATGTGGACTTTATTTTCAAAAATAAAAATCCAATTCTCTATGCATCCATAGCAATTACCTTGGTGGGAAGCTATTTTACAGTAAAGAACCAACTCAATGATGAATTTATTAAGTATTTTAATGCATCCATTCAATTTAGGAAAGACACCGATTATATCAACAAAAACCTGACAGGCATTTATAATCTGGAATTTTCAATTCCTGCTAATGGAGATGGAAACATCAATGACCCTGCTTATCTTGAAAGGTTAGAAGCCTTTACCAATTATGTAAAAGCACAGCCTGAAGTGGTGCATGTAAATTCATTTACTGAGGTTCCTAAACGGGTAAATAAAGCCATGCACAGTGATTCTCCAGATTTTTACAAGAACCCTGATAATATTGAAGAAGCGGCCCAATATTTACTGCTTTATGAACTCTCTTTACCCTATGGCTTAGATTTAAATAACCAGGTAAATAATGGAAAATCAGAAACAAGATTTACCGTAACCCTTCGGGAAATACAATCCCGACAGATGATTGATTTTGCTGACCGCATGAAAAACTGGTTAACAAAAAATGCACCTACACACATGATTTCAGATGGTTCTTCCTTGTCTTTAATGTTTGCCCATATTGGCGAAAGACAAGTAGGCAGTTTAATAAACGGTGCCATTCTTTCTGCCATTTTAATTACGATCGTACTCATGATCACTTTTAGAAGTATAAAGTTCGGTGCTTTAAGCATCGTTTCTAATGTGATGCCTGCTTTAATTGGATTTGGCATTTGGTACTTTATATTGGGATATGTAAACCTCGGTATGACAGCCGTTTTCGGCATGACGCTTGGAATCATTGTCGATAACTCCATACACTTTATTTCAAAGTATTTGCGTGCGAAAGAAGAGAAGGCTTTGAGTAGCCGGGATGCCATCAGATATGCTTTTGATAAAGTAGGTACTGCTATTTTAGCAACCACAGCCATCTTGTGTTTAGGTTTCTTTGTACTAACCCAGTCTGCCTTTTTAATCAATTCTTCTTTAGCACTTATTACTATTATTATTTTATTGGCTTCTGTGTTGGTTTGCTTTTCAACACTTCCTATTCTTCTTGAAAAAATGGATCATTATACATTAAATACTAAAAACAAAAAAACGATGAAAACTTCGATTACAACAGCTTTAATATGCTTATTTTTTATTACTGGATTGTCCTTTACAACGCAAGGTCAAGACAAAGGATTAGAGATTGCCCAAAAGGCAAAAAATGCTGACTTAGGTTTTGTAAACTATGAAGTAGAAACCAAAATGGTTCTAACCAACAAAAATGGTCAGACTACTACCAATTTACTAACGAGTAAAGCGGTGGAAGTAAAAGGAGATGGAGAAAAATCGTTGATTAATTTTAATAGTCCCAAAGATGTAAGCGGTACAAAAACTTTGACCTACACACATCGCAAGGGAGACGACGACCAATGGATTTATCTACCTGCTGTGGCTCGTGTAAAGCGGCTTACATCTTCCAATAAGTCGGGCCCATTTATGGGTAGCGAATTTGCCTTCGAAGACCTGACCTCATTTGAAGTTGAAAAATTTGACTACAAATTCATAAAAGAAGAAACCATGAATGGCAGCAAAATCGCTATTGTAGAATTAACGCCCAAGGATACAAAAAGTGGATATTCAAAAAAGAATGTTTACTACAATTTGGATAAGAGTTACAGGGTAGAAAAAATCGAATTTTTTGATAGAAAAAATGCGAAATTGAAAACGCTTACCTATGAAGGCTATAAACTTTATGAGCAGAAATACTGGAGAGCGGATAAATTAGCCATGGTCAATCTCCAAAATGGTAAAAGGACAGAATTATTTTTTTCAAAGTATAAGTTTAAAACAGCTTTAACCGAAGCAAGCATGACCGAAGAAAACCTTAAAAACTAAATTCTATGAAGGTTATACTATTTCTTACTATGATTATTCTTAGCCTTGGGTTATTTTCGCAATCAGATTCGCTAAAATGGCAATCAGAATTCTTACTTGAGTTGGAAATTGAACAACAATTTTTCCCGAATAAAAATGCTTATCCAAATCAACGCGATTTTTTTACCTCCGGTGCTATTAAACCAAAATTTAGCATAAGCAGTCCTGATAAAAAGCATCAGTTTGTAGCAGAAGCATTTTTAAGAGGCAGTTTGCAGGATGTTAACCGATCACATTTTGATATCAGAGAAGTCTATTATCGTTATAACAAAGGAAAGTGGGCTTTAAGTGTGGGTAGTAAACGTATATTTTGGGGTGTTACTGAGTCAGCACATTTGGTAGACATTATAAATCAGGCTGATCAGGTAGAGCAATTTGATGGAAGTGAAAAATTGGGACAACCTATGGTTCAATTTACAACAAATACTTCTGTTGGGAATCTTGAATTGTATTACCTGCCCATAGCACGGCGCAGACAATTTGCAGGTGAAAATGGCCGTTTCAGGTTTCCAATTGTTTTAGATCGTAAAGATATTCCATTTACAACCGAAGCACAAGAGTGGCACCCCTCTGCTGCTGCAAGGTGGTACAACACATTTGGTAAATTAGACCTTGGTCTTTCCTATTTCTATGGCGTTTCCCGGGAACCCATGTATTTAGGTTTTGATGTGGCAAATGGTTTAGACCTAACCTACCCAATCATTCATCAGGCAGGCATAGATGCACAATTTACCACAGGTGCCTTGATGTTGAAGATGGAAGCAATCCATAGAAATAATAAAAAGCAACAGTTTACAGCTCTGGTAACTGGTTTCGAATATACGTTCGGTAACGTGGCCAACAAAGGGTTAGACATTGGCATTGTAAGTGAATATCTGTACGATAGCAGAGGGCTGCTTACCTTCTCCGGACTGGATAATGATTTGTTTATTGGAAGCAGGTTGACTTTAAGTGATATCGGTGGTACCTCCTTTATTGGGGGGGCTATTTTTGACCTCAACAAATCAACCAGATTGTATCGATTGGAAGGCTCAAGAAGATTTAAAGGCAATTGGAAAGCTACTGTATTAGCCACTACATTAAGCGATGTTTCAAATAAAGAGATTTTATATAATTTCAGACAGGATGATTTGATTCAACTAAGCATTTCAAAGTTCTTTTAAAGCAAACAAAATATTCGCTGATAACAAAGGACAAAATGAGCCTTATATCTTCAATCGTTTTCATAGAAGGTAATAGGTTTTCTTCCAAACAACTACCATCTCTAAACTCCTGCCTCTGTACTTCCCTGCCGTTGTAATCGAAGCAGTTTTCCCGTTTACCAGCGGCTTTGCTGGTGCTGTCAGCCATGGTGAGTCCTTCCCGAAAACCAGAACATTCGGGTCGGGAGATCAATAATGAGGCAGGGTTTAAAAGAAATGAATGGAAGAGTAAATTAATCTAAAATGCAAAATAACAGGTACCGGCTGTCCAGAAAGTTTACGGTCTAAATATCGAAATGTATCCCCTTTAGGACACTTTGCTGGAGCGAAAAATTGAAAAATTCTCTGTGAATAAAAGATAATAGAAAGGGAACTGCCAGAAGCTTTTGTTTTCAGCGCGGATTTGCAAAAACAGTTGGCTTCAAAAATATTATAGGCTGATTTAAGATTTTCTCCTGCAGTTTACAGAACCATTTATAACCGCGAGGCTTTACAAACGGCAAATAACAGATGAATACCTTTTCTTTTTGAATGCTCAGTAATACCTACTTCCTATAGATTTTACTTGTATCAAACTAATGGTTCCATTGCATATAATCTGACCTCAGAAAGTAAGGCTCACCAACAAAATTACCTGAAGATGATGCTTCAATTTTAGTAGTAACTTCAATATAAAAATTTGTCTTTATGGAGAAAAATATTTGAAGAATCAGGTGTTTACCTCCGACAGCTATTTCATAGATTAGATTCTTTTCTGAGGGCTATGATGTTTTTGCTTTTGGACGCCCTCCTGGTGCCATTGAATTTCTTGCTAATATAAAGGGAGTTGATTTTCAGGAAGCATTTCAGCAATCAACCATCGAAACAATAGGAGAGAATTCAATAAGTGTAATACATTTAAACCACCTGATTACTCCCAAAAAAAGCTGCAGGCAGATATAAAGTTCTAAATGATTTGGACAACCTTCCCAAAAGAAATTCCTGAAAATCACCACCTCAGCAAGGCACTTGCCCAGGTAAATCCGCTGCCAAAGGCTGCCAAACAGAGCAGGTCCCCTTCCTTCACCAAGCCTTTTTCCCAGGCTTCACACAAAGCAATCGGAATAGAAGCTGCTGTGGTATTGCCAAAACGATCGATATTGTTGTATACCTGATCATCGGTGAGTTGTAGTTTGTGTTGTACAAATTGAGCGATCCGCAGGTTGGCCTGATGCGGCACCAACAGGTCGATATCCTTCGGGCTCATCCCATTTTTGTTCAGTGCTTCCATAATGACCTCAGGGAATTTTACCACTGCTTTCTTGAAAACGCTTTGTCCATCCATATTGGGGAAGAACTGCTCCTTATCTATCATTTGCTGCGTCACAAACATTTTGCCCATTTCAGCATCGCCAAAGTCGGCAAGCTCGGGCACCCACATATTGGCATGCGTGCCCGGGTTGAACATGGCAAGGATTTCTGCTGCTTCGCCATCGCTGTGCAGATGGGTACTTAAAATGCCCGGTTCTTCGGTAGCCTGTAACACCACGGCTCCGGCACCATCGCCAAAAATGACCGATACATTGCGGCCACGCGTGGTAAAATCGAGCCCGAAAGAGTGTTTTTCCGAACCAATCACCAATATGTTTTTATACATCCCGCTTTTGATAAACTGATCAGCTACCGATAAAGCATATACAAAACCACTGCATTGGTTGCGCACATCAAGTGCTCCTACTTCCTTCATCTTCAAGGCCCTTTGAACCAAAACGCCACAGCCGGGGAAGTAGTAATCCGGCGATAAAGTTGCAAAAACAATAAAGTCAATTTCTTCCGCAGTAGTGCCTGCGCGTTCCATAGCTACTTTGGCAGCTTCTACCCCCATCGTGGTGGTAGTATCTTTGGTAGGGTGGGCAAAGCGGCGTTCCTTAATGCCTGTTCGTTCCTGAATCCAGGCATCGCTTGTATCCATCACTTCGGTCAGGTCCTGATTGGTTACTACCTTTTCAGGCACGTACATTCCTATTCCGGCAATTTTACTCTTTGGCATGTCAATCGTTTATCGTCATTAACTGAGGGGGAGCAAAGTAAACCAAATTCCTTACCCATCAGATTTTTCTCCCACGAACCAATGCTCTTTGTCTTTGAAAAGCACATTGAAGGTGGTAAAGGATCCGTAGATTCTGGTTATATATTGTTGCAGGTTTACCTTTTCTTCATCGCTGAGTTGTTTGTTGCTGTTGATGTTTTGTTCGAGTACCCGAAGCCGGTCGCGGGCCATTACGATTTTATGAAAAAAGACATCGATCGGTATTTCCTTTGCCTTTTGCGATTTATCGGCCGGTTGTAACAGCATCGTGCCTCCTTTCCAGCGATCTCCAAGGGGTATCACCTCACTAAAACCATTCCACTGCCGCAGGATTCGCAACAATGATTTTTCTACTTCTGAAGTGGTTTCAATTTCGGAGGTTACATTTTCGGGGATAATTTCATCGAGGTCAGTATCGGCTTTGTCTACCTCTACTATACCCTGATGGATAAAAGAAATCAGATAGGTAGCGTATTTAACGCCTACAATTACCCCGGGGCCATATTGAGTATGCTGTAATCGGGTACCAATTCCAAGTTTCAGGTTATCTTCCATAAATGGTCTGCTTGTTTTAAAAAAGTTTCCACAAATTTAAAGTAGATGCTTCTTATGGTTGCGTAGATTTGTAAGGTAGAGAACAAGCTTCTTTTAAAAAGGTTAAAGAATTATGGTGCGCTGGCTTTGTATTTATTTGTTAATGGGAGCAATGGCTTCCCCACTATTTTCTAATGCATGGGGGTTTTATGGGCACCGGATGATTAACCGGACAGCAGTTTATTTGCTCCCACCCGAGATGATTGGTTTTTATAAAGCCAATATTGATTTCATTGATGAGCATGCTGTAGATCCCGACAAGCGCCGGTATGCAATCAACGGAGAAGCGCCAAGGCATTATATCGACTTGGATCGTTATGGAGCTTATCCTTACGAAGCGCTGCCAAGACAATGGACCAAAGCTGTGGAGAAGTATACTGAAGATACCCTTATGGCTCATGGAACGGTGCCCTGGTGGACCCAAATTATGCTTACCCGGCTTACCGAAGCCTTTATTAATAAGGATGCCAACCGCATTTTGAAACTGAGTGCAGAGATAGGCCACTATATCGGCGATGCCCATGTACCCTTGCATGCCTGCAGTAATTACAATGGGGCGCAAACCGATCAGGCTGGTATTCACGGTTTTTGGGAATCCCGTATCCCTGAACTTTTTGCCGCCTCAACCTTTGATTTTTTTATCGGGAAAGCCGGCTACATTGAAGCACCCGATGAATACATGTGGCGCAGGGTATTGGAAAGTGCCGCCGCTTCCGATACGGTGCTAAAGTCAGAGGCAGTTTTGAATGCCCGCTTTTCGCCCGATAGAAAATATGCTTATGAAGAGCGATCCGGTAAAATCATCCGACAATATTCCACAGCATACAGCAAAGCCTATATGGATATGCTCAACGGTATGGTGGAGCGCAGAATGCGGCAGTCAATCTATTCGGTAGCAAGCTTTTGGTACACGGCCTGGATCAATGCTGGGCAACCTGACTTAAGAAGTTTATCAAACCGGGCTTTAACCGCTGCTGAAATTAAGGAGTATGAAGAACTTAATCAGCAATGGCAGAATGGTAAAGCCCTCGGGAAGATTTGTGATTAGCAGCGCCGGTTGACAGGACTATGTTATTTCTTAAAACCCTAAAACGTGCACGGACACGCAAAGGATATTTCCGGTTAAATTTGCATCACTATGCACGCAGATACACGTACCCACTGGGGACTCAATTTTAATTCAGGCCCCTCTATTTTACCCAAAGAAGTTTTTGAAGAAGCCGGACAGGCGATTACTAATTTCAATAATACGGGACTTTCTATCTTGGAAATAGGTCATCGGAGTCCCTTGTTTCAGGCAGTGATAGATGAGGCAAGGGCTTTGATGCGTGAGCTGATGCAACTGGATGAAGACCATGAAGTGCTCTTTTTGCATGGCGGAGCCACTACACAGTTTTTTCAGATTCCAATGAATTTGCTGAATCCTTCTGATACTGCGGCTTATCTTGATGCAGGAACCTGGGGAACCAAGGCCATCAAAGAAGCGGGACAGTTTGGCAAGGTACATTTACTGGGTTCTTCCAAAGACAAAGGCTATACCTATATATATAAGGACTATTCCATTCCGGAAGGGATGAAATATGTACACCTTACAAGTAATAATACCATCGAAGGAACGCAGCAACATATCTGGCCGGATACCGATGCTCCGCTTGTTGCAGACATGAGTAGTGATATTTTGAGCCGGCAAATGGATTTTAATCGTTTTGACCTCATATATGCCGGGGCTCAAAAAAATATAGGTGCTGCCGGCGTTACCATAGTTGTGGTAAATAAAAATATTTTGGGAAAGGTGGAGCGGCAGCTACCGGCTATGATGGATTACCGGCAACATATTATCAATGGTAGCATGTTGAATACCCCGCCGGTTTTTGCAGTTTATGTTTGCATGCTTACTCTGCGGTGGTTGAAGAAGAAAGGGGGCATTGCAGCTATAGAACCGGAAAATGAGGCAAAAGCCGCTTTATTATATAAGACACTAGATACGATTCCGGTTTACAGGCCAACGGTAGCCGTAGAAGATCGAAGCCTGATGAATATTGTATGGGTGATGAAAGATCCTGCACAGGATGCCTTTTTGCTTGATATGGCTGAAAAGGAAGGAATCACTGGCATTCAGGGGCATCGAACTGCCGGTGGATTCCGTGCTTCCTTATATAACGCCATGCCTTTGGGTGGGGTTGAAACCCTTGTGGATATACTCAAATATTTTGCTCAGAAGCATGGGTAGGGTTTGTTTAAAAATTTTTTAAAAATAATTCAGATATTTTTTGGTTTTTTATAAAATGTATTACCTTTACAATGTTTAAGGGTTTAGGGTTTTGAATTGCCCCGGTTTCTACCGGGGCTTTTTTTTATTAAAAAAAATCTCTATTAAAAAGGTGAAGAAATTATTTTCTCTAAACTTTCAAAAAAAAATTAAAAATAAATTAATAAGCTGTTGTTTAGAATGAGATTAGCCCTACTTTTGTGGAATGTTTTAAGGGTTTAGGGTTTAAAAATTATCCCGGTTTCTACCGGGATTTTTTATTTTTACTAAACCTTCTTTATCAAATCTTTAAGAAGCCGTTCTTTTTCCGAAAAATCATTGGCGGGAGTAGATTTTTTTTACTTTTGAATATCTAATTGCCATGATGTATCAGGACTGTACCACTGAAGAACTACAACATCTTATAGCCACCAATGAAGATCAATTGGCCTACAAGGAGTTATACAACCGGTTTTCCCCGGGTATGATTTCTTTTGCGACACAGTATTTAAGCAATCTGGAAGCGGCAGAAGAAATCGTTTCTGATGTTTTTATCAGGATCTGGATTCGCAGATCCACCCTTGATCAGGTGGGTAATCTGAAGGTATATATTTATGTAAGTGTTCGAAATTTTTCCAATAATTACCTGAAATCCTTAAAAACCCAACCTGAAATACTGCCTGTTACTGAAAAAGAATCAAATTTTGAAGACTCGCAAGCTAATAATCCACACCAAGTGGTACAGGCCAACATTTTGCGGCAGCGTATTTTGATGGCAATTTCCAACTTACCTCCCCGTTGTGGTGAAATTTTCAGAATGGCTAAAGAAGAAGGCTTAAAAATTCATGAAATTGCTGAAGTCTTAAAAATCAGTCCTAAAACCGTAGAAAATCAATTGACCATCGGATTTAAGAAAATGGCTGCTGCGCTGATGGAATTTACGGATAAGGTGATTCGGATTCGTTCCTGAGTGCCGGTGTATGAAAGCCGGCTCCTGCCACCAGAAATTTTTATATTTTTGAATCTCTTAGGGGGGTAACCTGCCATAGCTTGTCCTTTATCAAGATGAAACTGCTTTATGCCGGAAAGTATCCTTTTATTATTTATTAAAAGCCTGAATGGGGAAACTTCTACTGAAGAGGAAAGGTATCTTCTTGAATACCGGCAAGAGAACCCTCAGTTAGAGGCTGTTTTTCATGAAATGGCTGATTATTGGCAGGATCGAAAAGAAAATGTTATAGATGCTTCTTATTTCGAAAGACATTTAGTGAGACTCAAAGCAGCAGATCCGGCATTAAATTGGTCTATAGAAAAGGAAGTGAAGCCGGCACCGGTCAGGATTGCAAAAAATGCCAAAAATATTTGGTTTGTCCGAATTGCCGCCGCGGCAGTTGCCTGTGTTTTATTATTTATTTATCTATTCCAAACCGGAATTCGGTCAGAAAATCAGGCCGCATTATTGACAAAGCCAGAAAATGTCAATGTTTTTAAAACAGGAACCGGAAGTCAATCGAAATTAGCATTACCGGATGGTTCAGAAATTTGGGTGAATGCAAACTCAACAATTTATTATGATAAGGGTTTTGGTAATACCAACAGAAATATCAAATTAAACGGGGAAGCATATTTTAAAGTTGCCAAATTGAAAGCGCTGCCTTTTTGTATTGAAACCAATAAAATAAATATTACGGTAACTGGTACTGTTTTTAATGTCCGGTCTTACGACAAAGAATCAAAAGCAGAAACTTCGGTATTCGAAGGAAGTGTAAAGGTTTCAAACAAAGGAGCTCATCAAAAAACATTTGATTTACGATCAAGCGATAAATTAATTGTAAATTACGATAGAAAAGAAAGGATTGCTGTATCCACTGAAAATATTCGGGAAAGAATAAGGCAAGATGCCGATACAGAAGCGTTAACCCTCTCAAAAATAGTTTTTGATCCTATTGACAGCTTGGTGGTTGAAACTGCATGGATGTATGCTACGCTTGCCTTTTCGGACGAATCGTTTGAAGAAATTGCACAAAAAATGGAGAACTGGTACGGGGTAACTATTGTTTTTGAAAATTCCTCTTTGAAAAAGATGCGATTTACGGGTCGTTTTTCCAAAGAAACGATTTATGAAGCATTAGACGCCTTACGATTTACTGCTTCTTTTCAATATAAAGAATTGAATAATCGATTTGCCATTTACTAACGAAAACTATGCTTATGAAAACAAATACATCTTTTTTTTAAACGACTGAATTGGATAAGGCATTAAACAGAATAATTCTGCTTTACCAATTCACTATTTTTTAGCCGGGGATACCAGTATTTTACCTTGATCAAGGGGGCTTTGCTAGTATTCTTTTACACCAAGCCATTTTTTTAAATGGATATTTTTTCATAATTTCTTATCAATGCAATGAAACAAAAACGAATCACTTTTTCAGATTCAGCATCTGAATTTAAGCGACAAACATTACGTGTTATGAGACTAACGCTTTGCTTGCTATTGATTGCCTCCATGCATGTATATGCTAATGGCTTTTCGCAAAAAAACATTTCTATCGATCTTCAGAACAAGAGCTTGAAACAGGCGCTGCAGGAGATTGAAAAAACCTCTCAGTATCGCTTTCTCTACAATCAATCTGTATTGAAAAATGTAGATAAAGTATCTATTCAGGTTGAAAAAGCTTCGATTTCCGAAACGCTGGATCGCTTATTGGCAGGTACCGGTATTTCGTACCGCGAACTGAGTAACAATCTTGTGGTGTTAAATAATATCGAGGCCGATTTGCCGGTGGATATTACTGTAAGTGGAAAGATTACTGATCCCAACGGGCAGCCGGTTCCGGCAGCATCTATTGTAGTTAAAGGTACTACTACAGGAGTTGCAGCTGAGGCTGATGGAACCTTTTCCATCAATACGCCTGATGATGGTACGCTGGTAATTAGTGCGGTAGGTTTTGCCACACAGGAAATCCCTGTCAATAGTCGCACCACCATTAATGTATCGCTCGCTATGGGCGATTTGAGCATGGATGAAGTGGTGGTAGTAGGTTTTGGTACGCAGAGAAAAAGAGACCTTACCGGTTCTATTACTTCAGTAAAAGGAGAAGAACTACAGCGCATGCCAAATACCAATCCGATCACTTCCTTGCAAGGTAAAGTAGCCGGCTTAACGATCTCTCCCTCAGGAAGAGCAGGTTCCGCACCTGTCGTTCGTATTCGTGGTATAAACAGCACCAACAGTGCAAGCCCGGTTTATGTGGTAGATGGTATCTTACTTGATAACATTGAATTCCTTAATCCGGCAGATATCGAAAGTATTGATGTATTGCGAGATCCTTCCTCTATTGCCATCTATGGTTTACGGGGTGCCAACGGAGTAATTGCCGTTACTACTAAAAAGGCAGAACGCGGTAAAACACGTATCAACTTCCAAAGTACTGTAGGGGTGCAAACCGTTCAGGACAAAATTGCTTTGGTTGACGCTAACGGGTTTAAACAGTTGTATAATGCTCAATTAGCTAACCTGAATGCAGCGCCATTTGATTATACCAATTATACCGCCAATACCAATTGGCAGGATTTGGTGTTTCGCAATGCAATCATTAATACCAATAACCTGAGTATTTCCAACAATACCGATAAAGCAACTACTTTATTGAATATCGGCTATACCTATCAGGATGGTGTTCTGCGTAACGATAATCATGAGCGTTTTCTGCTTCGCCTAAATGAGGAAATCCGCATTAGTAAAAACTTTAAAGTAGGCGGCGAGATCAATGGTTCTTTCATTAAAGACAATCCACCTGTTGTAAGTATCACCAATGCTTTGTGGGCCGCACCTATCGTGCCGGTTCAGGAAGATGCCGAGACTTATTATTCTATGCCTTCGTTTCAGCGGGCGCAGGTTGGCAATCCTATAAATACCCTCAACCGCAATGACCGTACCTCCATCAACGAAGATTATCGCCTGATCGGAACACTCTATGCTGAGTTGAAATTTTTGAATGATTTCACCTTGAAGAGCGTTATTTATGGGGACTTCCGTTTCTCAAACAACCGGGGATATAATTCATTACCATTTACAATCATCAACCTTGGGGAGGGCGCTGCACCAACAGAAAGATTCCGTGATCCGCAGGCTCGTACCTCTGTAAATCAGAGTTCAGCAGAGAGCAGAAGGTTTCAGCAAGACCATACGCTTACTTATAACAAAAGTCTTGGTGGAGGTCATAGTCTGACAGCTCTTGCCGGATTTACTTCTATCTATAGCAGAAATTCCTTCCTCAACGGTACTCGTCGGGATACTTCTATTAATATTCCCAACGATCCTAGTTTTTGGTACCTGAATGTGGCCAATCAGAACAATCCCATTTTCAATGGTGGTGGCGGTTCCGAAAGCTCGATTGTTGGGACTTTTGCCCGGGTTACCTACAATTATAATGGAAAATACTTGGTCAATGCAACAATCCGTCGGGATGGTAGTTCTAGTTTTGCCCCCGTTAACCGTTACGGTACTTTTGGTAGCGTTGGTTTGGGTTGGGTAGCTTCCGATGAAGCCTTTATGCAGGATGTAAAAGCCATCAACTTCTTAAAGTTCCGGGGAGCCTACGGTACCACCGGTAATGCAAATGGTTTTGGTGATTTCCTTTGGAGACCAGGTTTATCGAATGCTTCTACTGCTGTATTCGGCGATAATATTTATACCGCAGTGCAGGCGCAGTACATTCCGGACTCCACCCTTCAGTGGGAAACAGTAAATGGCCTCGACATTGGTTTTGATTTAAAAACCTTTGGAAATCGCCTGAGTGTAGGAGCTACTTATTACAACAGAACTACCAAGGGTATCCTTACAGCGGTTACCATCCCTAACGAAACAAGAAGTTTCTTCACCAACCTCGGTGAAATCAGCAATAAGGGTATTGAAGTAACCCTTGGATGGGACGATCGTATTGGTCGGGACTTTACTTACAATGTATCCGCCAACTTTAGTTACAACGAAAATCAGGTACAATCAATCGGAGATAATCTTGATTTCCAGATCCTAGGTAACGGTGGTGTAAACAGAACAAACACCGGATTTGATATTGGACACTTTTTTGGGTTCCGTCAAACCGGCGTGTATCAAACCACAGCCGACATTGCTCGTAGTCCTTCCTTTACCAATTCATTGCCAGGTGATATTTCTTACCATGATGTAGATGGTGACGGGGTAATTACTCAGGCAGACCGACAGTATCTGGGAACGCCTTTCCCTCCTTACAATTTTGGAGCAAGCATCGGCATGCAATACAAGAATTTCGATGTAAACATTGAAGGACAAGGTATGGCAGGGTTTAAAATCTATACTCAACGCCGGACAGCAAATTTCGCTACGCTTAATTATGAGGCAAACCGATTGAATGCATGGACTGCACCGGGTTCTACTAATATTGAGCCGATTCTCGACAATACCCGCGGCAATAACTTCCTATTCAGCAGCCATTACCTCGAGCCGGGCGATTTCTTCCGGATCCGTACCATTCAACTCGGGTATTCTTTTTCTGCACAGCATTTGAGTTCAATTGGGGTTAAAAGTGCCCGTGTATTTGTAAGCGGACAGAATGTGTTTACCTTCTCAAAAGTTACCGGTTATACGCCTGAGCCACAAATTGGTAGTATTTTAGGGGGTGGCGCCGACAACGGAGCGTATCCTGTTCCTTCTATTTACACTTTTGGCGTAAATCTTACTTTCTGATTTTTCACAATTAATAATTTTTAAATCATACATATTATGAAAATGAATCTAAAAGCAAAGTCTGGCAATCAGTTCTTACTGCCTTTGGTTGCTTTGGGCATCATGCTTTCTATGGGTTTGAGTAGTTGCAAAAAGCTGCTTGATACCGATCCGCAAGGCAGATATGACGAATCTACTTTTCCATTTCCTGGCGGATCGGGTCCTTTTGATGAATATTTGTTTGGGGCTTACCGCGACCTGCGTTCATTTGACGTGCATGTGTGGGGCTGGGTTCACGCCGTAAGTATCCGGAGTGATGATGCAGACAAAGGAAGTACGCCTGCTGATGGCGGTGCCAACTCGCTGCAAATGGATAATTTCCCGGTTCTGTCCAACAATGCTCTGGTAAATGCCCTTTGGACCGGACATTTCGGATTGATTAATAGGTGCAACAACGCAATTTTTCAGGTTGAGAACAATACAGGTATTATCTCTACTCCCGAGCAGAGAGCACTTGCCTTGGGCGAAGCCCGTTTTATGAGAGGCTATGCCTATTTCAACATGGTTCGCTTGTTTGGAAATGTTCCCTTGTTTGACCGGTTGTTTGAAGATCCTGCCGCACAAAATAACCTTCCGCAAAGTACGCCTGCAGAATTGTATGCCTTCATTGAAAGCGATCTGAATTTTGCTGCAGCCAACCTGCCGCTTACCTGGGATCCCCGGTTTGTAGGACGCATTACCCGGGGGGCAGCTTTGGGTATTCTTGCTAAAGCCTATCTGTATCAGGGTAAATGGGCGCAGGCGCAATCTGCAGCAAGTACTGTTATAAATTCAGGTGTTTATAATCTTAATACACCGTATTCGAGGATTTTCAGCGAAGCAGGAGAAAACAGCAGCGAGTCCGTATTTGAAGTGCAGGGAACAGCAAGTGCAGCCATTCCAACAGATAACGGGGTTCAGTATGCCAATGTGCAGGCTGTACGTGGTACCGGTATCTGGAACTACGGTTGGGGTTTTAATACACCAAGTGTTCAGTTGGCCAATGCCTACGAAACCGGTGATCCCCGCAGAGCAAGAACCATTCTTTTTACAAGTACCGCAACTACAACGGGAGTAACCATCAATGGAGAAGAAACACCGCTTGGACTGCCCAATGAGCGTTACAACCATAAAGTACATCCGGCCACAAGTTTTGTAAATCAATACAATACCCGCGGTGCCTGGTGGATGAATGTGCGTATTCTGCGCTATGCAGATGTGGTGCTTATGTATGCAGAGGCTACCAATGAACTAGGGGGAGATGCCAATATCGGAATTGCCCGTACTGCAGTAAACTCGGTGAGAGCAAGAGCAAGAGGGGGAAACAATACCATTTTACCTGACATCACTGCCGCCTCTCAAACAGAGATCAGGGTTGCTATCCGTCAGGAAAGAAGGGTAGAATTAGGAATGGAACATGAGCGGTTCTTTGATATCGTTCGTTGGGGTATAGCCGACGATGTGATGCAAGCTGCCGGAAAACCCAATTTTACGCTTTCCCGTGATCGCTGGCTCCCCATTCCTCAGGCACAAATTGATCTCACAAGAGGGGTTTTGAAGCAGAATCCCGGGTATTAATTCATTCGATCAACCAATAATTCAAGACAATTATGATTTATTTAAATAATAGAAAATCAAAGCTGGGTCAGGTACTGGCAATTTGTACCTGTCTGGCATTGGCCACTGCCTGTAAAAAGGATGGCAATCCCAATAATCTGCCGGGGGTAAATCCTGCCGATTATGAGGGAACGATTGATGGCTATAACAATTCGGATGAGGTTTTTCCTGACAATCTTGTAGCCCAATGGACGTTTGATACCGACCTTAGTGAAGCAAAGTCCAATGCTGCACCTACTTCTTCTGCCAATCAGTCATTGGTAGATGGGGGTGTAAAAGGGAAAGCGCTCCGGTTGAATGCAGGCTATCTCTATTTTGCCCGGCAATTTGCTCCTTTTACCACAGCTGGCTTCACAAGTTGGTCTATCAGTTGTTGGGTTAAAATTGTAAATAATGGTTCCAAACGTACCATGGTTATGCAACTGGCAAGACCGGGAATGTTTAATGGGAACATTAATTTTGTATTGCGTACAGATGTTTTTCCCGCAAGTAATACTGATCAGTTGCGAATCAATCCTACCTTTATGACCCGTACAGGTGGCTTGCAGGATAATGCTAATTTTACTTTTTATCCCAAAATTGGCGCCGATAAGTGGACACATCTGGTGCTTACCTACGATGCAAATACAGGAGTATTCAACAACTGGGCTGACGGGATAAAAGTAGGGCAGTTCCCTAATCGTGGTACGGGTAATAATAACTTTAACTGCTGGGAACCTAATGAATTTATTATTGGTTCAAACTATAATGGAATTCCAGGTAAGGAAGTGAGTACAGATGTCACTTTTGCACCAATGACCGGCACACTCGACGAAATACGCGTTTATAATATTACCCTCGGAGATGCCTTTATTGCGGCGCTCTACAAATTAGGTCAGGCCGGAAAATAAGGGCTGATAATTCTTTGAAGAACATACAGATAAACCCATTTATCTGTATGTTCTTTTTTTTGAACCGAACTTTCATCTGGTATCGCTTTTCCTTTTCTTTTCAACACATTGCCTGTGAAAAATATTAAAAATATCCTTCCGCTAGCTACACTGACTTTGATTTTTTTTGGCTGTAGTTCTTCTAAAAACAAGATTAAGGCAGATAATCAAGATCGTAGTATTTCCAATGTTTCCATTTACGACTCTGTTCAAAAAGCAACGTTTCAGTATTTCTGGGGATGGCGCCGAGCCCAATAGCGGTTTGGCCCGGGAGAGAATCCATCTCGATGGGAACTATCCGCAAAATGATCAGAATGTGGTAACAAGTGGTGGAAGCGGGTTTGGAATCATGGCTATTCTTTCGGGGATAGAACGTGGGTATATCACCCGTCAGCAAGCTGTAGAACGCTACGAAAGAATCCTTACTTTTTTAGAAACCGCCGACCGTTTTCATGGGGCATGGCCACATTGGTGGAATGGCGAAACCGGAAAAGTAAAACCTTTCAGTAGAAACGATGATGGCGGCGATCTGGTAGAAACCTCCTTTATTGCGCAAGGGTTGCTATGTGTAAGGCAATACTTTAAGGATGGCAGCGCTCAGGAGCAAAAAATTGCCGGCAGGGCAGATGCTTTGTGGAAAGGGATTGACTTTGACTGGTACCGCAATGGTAAAAATATTTTGTATTGGCATTGGAGCCCCGACAAGGGCTGGATCATGAATTTTGGAGTTACAGGATACAATGAATGTTTGATCATGTATGTGTTGGCTGCTTCAAGTCCAACTCATGGGGTACCTGCGGAAGTGTACCACGAAGGCTGGGCAAAAAGCGGTGCTATTCATCATGAAACTGAAAAATACGGGTATCGCTTACAACTCGGGCACAATGGCTCCCTTGAGTACGGAGGGCCTTTATTTTGGGCACATTACAGCTACCTTGGCCTCGACCCGCGGGGATTAAAAGATCGTTATGCCGATTATGGGCTCGAAAACAAAAACCATACTTTGATCAATTATAACTGGTGTGTTGAAAATCCACTCAACTATAAAGGCTATGGAAAAAATAGTTGGGGGCTTACGGCAAGTTATTCTGTAAAAGGCTACTCGGGTCATGCACCCGGCAAAAATAAAGACAAAGGGGTTATTTCTCCTACAGCCGCACTTTCAAGTATGCCCTATGCACCGGCGGAGGTGCAGGCTGCCATGGAATACTGGTTCACGCAAAAGAAAGAGCAGCTTTTCGGCACTTATGGATTTTATGATGCATTCAGTGATACCGAAAACTGGTATCCCAAACGTTATCTTGCCATCGATCAGGGACCGATTGTTGTTATGATGGAAAATTACCGGACCGGATTGCTTTGGAATTTATTTATGAGTTGTCCTGAGGTTAAGACCGGGCTTACAAAGCTTGGTTTTGAAAGTCCCTGGTTGAAAAAATAAATGGCATGGTAAAAATTATTTCGTCTTTTGTATGGCTTATGCTAATTACTTCCTGTACTGCAAAAATGCATCAGGCACGTATTGTTTTGCTCCCCGATACACAGACCTATGCGGAAAAATATCCGGAAGTACTTGATGCTCAGATTCAATGGATTGAAAAGAATGCTCCGGATATTGACTTTGTGTTGCAGCAGGGCGATCTGACGCAGAATAATAATGATAAAGAGTGGAAAATTATAAGCAATGCATTTACAAGATTGAATGGTAAAGTGCCATATGTGCTGGCGGCAGGCAACCACGATATGGGAAGTGCAGACGGGAAGTTTGCTGATTTACGCAATTCAACCATGTACAATAAATACTTTCCTACAGAGGTGATGCAAACTTTGTCTGGTTTTGGGGGGGTGGCTGAAGAGGGATTGCTTGAAAATGCCTGGTATACTTTTAAAACCGGCCGAATAAAATGGTTGGTAGTTACGCTGGAGTTTGGACCTCGTAACAGCATATTGAATTGGGCAAACAAATTAATTGAAAAGCACCCGGATTATACGGTAATTATAAACACCAATAGCTACATGTATAGCGACAGCACCCGGCAGGGTCCGGGTGACAGTTGGAGGCCACAAGCCTATGGAGTAGGAAAAGATACCGGTGATGCAAGGGTAAATGACGGGGAAGATATTTGGTACAAACTGGTGAAGAGGCATCCAAATACCCGCTTTGTTTTTTCGGGTCATGTGCTGAATAGCGGCGTGGGAACCTTGGTAAGTTTCAACGAAGCCGGATTTCCTGTTTACCAAATGTTAGCCAATTATCAGGAAGGTGTAAAAGGCTCCATAATGGGGGGAAATGGTTGGTTGAGAATTTTGGATATGAACTTTAAAAAGAGAACGCTTGCAGTCAGTACGTTTTCACCGTATTTAAACGCTACAAATAATGATCCGGAGCATCGGTTCCTTATCCGGAATGTCCTTTTTAAAGTGGGTTCTTCATCCATGATTGAAGATAGGGATAAGTAATTGAGCACTTCATCCCTTTGATATTTTTATTTCCAATAGCGGAGGAACATTTCTTAGTTTTAATGTCCCGTGGATGGATCTGGCTCTTTCATTGACATCATATATATCCGGTAAGGATAAAATAGTAAAAAAGATATTCTATGTTTAAATACACACTGCTTGTTTTTATGTTTGGAGCTATTGCTTCCTGTAGTAAAAAAGAAAGTTCATCCATACCGGATCCTCCTGTGGTTCCGCCAACGATGCGGGTGGTGCAGGCTACGGTAGAGACTACATCGGGAACCGCTTTTTTTAGCCGCTTCCTACGGCCTGAATTGGTGTTACAGTTCTCTGCACGGATAGACCGTTCCACCATGCCGACTGCTTTAAATTATACCGATGCAACCGGATCCGTTGTTCAATATGATGCCACATGGCAAAGAAATGACAGCATCCTGATTCTGCAACCAAGAGCCGGACAAACAGCCGGTTTGTCGCAATACACCGTAAAAATTCTGCGAACCCTGAAAGCGGTTGGCGGAGCGGTTTTAGATGCAGAACGTACTTATCAGATGGTTACCGGCATCGATTCTACGGCTAAGTTTCCTGTAATTACCAACGACTCATTGATGACCCTGGTACAAAAGCAGACCTTTACTTATTTCTGGGACTTTGGTCATCCGATCAGCGGCATGGCCCGCGAACGAAGCAGCAGTGGGGATGTAGTAACTACCGGGGGTACCGGTTTTGGCATCATGAGTATGATTGTAGCTTCAGAGAGAGGGTTTGTAACCCGTCAGCAAGCTGCAGAAAGGGTAACAAAAATTGCTGATTTCCTCAAAACCAAAGCAACAGCTTATCATGGAGCTTACGCACATTGGATAAACGGAAATACCGGGGCAACGCAACCTTTTAGTGCCAATGACAATGGGGCAGATTTGGTGGAAACAAGTTTTCTGATGATGGGTCTTTTAACCGCCCGTCAATATTTTGATGGTGCGGGAGCATTAGAGTCAAATTTGCGTACTCAAATCACAGGTCTTTACAATGCGGTAGAATGGAGTTGGTTTCGCAAAGGAAACGAACAGGCACTTTACTGGCATTGGAGTCCGGATAAAGGTTGGGCTATCAATCTAAAAATTCAGGGTTGGAACGAATGTTTGGTAACCTATGTTCTGGCTGCAGGCTCACCCACATACCCCATTTCTGATACCGTTTACCGCGAAGGGTTTACCCGGAACGGAAATATGCGCAATGGAAATAGTTACTATGGCATTAACCTGCCGCTTGGTTCCAATTATGGAGGACCACTTTTTCTGTCTCATTATTCTTTTCTCGGCATTCATCCAAATAATTTGAAAGATACCTACGCCGATTATGGGGTGCAAAATCTGGCTCATAGCCAAATCAATTTTAATTATTGTACCAACAATTCACTAAACTACCGGGGCTATAGCAATGCCTGCTGGGGACTTACAGCAAGTGATATACAAGGTGGATATACAGCAAGCAGTCCTACGAACGACCGTGGAGTGATAGCTCCAACAGCGGCCATTTCCTCTATGCCATATACTCCTGTAGAAAGCATGCGTGCCCTTCGGTTTTTTTATGACATATTAGGGGATAAACTTTGGAAAAACTACGGATTTATTGATGCTTTTTCCATTCATGACAGATGGTTTTCCAGTAGTTTCCTTGCAATTGACCAGGGGCCACAAATCATTATGATAGAAAATCACCGCACCGGGCTGATTTGGAAACTGGGAATGAAAGTGCCCGAAGTAAAGAGTGGATTGACAAAGCTTGGTTTTACGAGTCCGAATTTGTAAATGAAAGGCAGCCCTCACCCCCTTCCCCTCTCCCACAGGGCGAGGGGTGCCTCTCCGTAAGAGGTTGATTAGTGGCAGGCAGTTAGTTTAAAGGTGAAAAGTGATTCCGATAGCTATCGGAAGTGACAGGTGAAAAGTGACAGGTAAAATAGAATTTATGAAACGATTAAAAGGAATATTTGATATGAAAAACCGGATTTTTATGCTGGTATTGATGGCTGGCAGCTTTATGGGTTACGGGCAGGATCTAAGCCTGTATGAAAAGAAATGGATGGTGCAAAATGGAGATACCCTTCCCTACCGGGTGCTGTTGCCAAAAGATTACAACCCTTCCACTTCGTATCCGGTCATATTCTTTTTGCATGGGGCCGGCGAAAGAGGGCGGGACAATGAAAAACAACTAACTCATGGAAGCAAACTTTTTTTGCAGGATAGTATTCGCAGCAATTACCCGGCCATCGTCATCTTTCCGCAATGCCCCACTTCAGATTACTGGGGAAATGTATTGCGTACCCATGATGACAAAAAGAAGCGTACTTTCTATTTTCTGGAAGAAGGCGCACCCGGTCGCTCCATGCAAATGCTGATGGAACTGGTGAAATATGTAATGGTCAGTTATCCCGTAAAAAAGGATCAGGTATATGTTGGAGGGCTTTCTATGGGTGGTATGGGCACTTTTGAACTAGTACGAAGAATGCCGGGTTTGTTTGCAGCAGCTTTTCCTATTTGCGGGGGAGGTAATCCCGCTACAGCGAAAACGATGGCTAAAACCAACTGGTGGATCTTCCATGGTGCCAAAGATGATGTAGTGCCCTATCGCCATTCTGAAGAAATGTATAAGGCACTGCAGGCAAGAGGTGCTAAGGTGCAGTTTACCCTTTTTCCCAATGCCAACCACAACGCCTGGGATCCCACATTTTCCGAATCAGGTTTAATGCCCTGGCTTTTCTCCAACAGATTAAAAAGAAAATAAAGGTATTTTGTGAGTTAAGCCTTCCGTTTATCTGTATGCCAAACGGGTATTTGGCTATCGATCCGGATAGCTTTCAGAACTATCTGAACCATTTGGCAATTATAAATAGATTTACAGCGCAATGACGCACTGAAAATAAATACTTGAAGTGAGAGGAAGCGCAGGCTTTATCAAAGTGAAATTGGGGGAGGATCCGGTAATGCTTCAATGTACTATTGACAATTTAAAAAATAAGTGGAATGATTAAAAAACAACACTTTGCCGGATTACTGATGTTGGGGGCATGGGCTTGTAATTCCGGACCTGGAAGCAACAACGGAACCTTTGACAACACCCCTTATGATGCCGCTTCTAAAACGGTATCTGTAGTTACCACAGCCGATAGTACGGACTACAGGTTGACGTCCAATGGTACGCTTCGTTTTTCACCGATGGAACAACCCTTTGAAAATCAGGTGGTGGTTTTTGTCGATCCCGGTGCTTCTTTTCAAACCTATCATGGCATAGGCGCAGCGTTGACAGATGCTTCGGCTGAGGTTTTTTATAAACTTCCCAAAGAGCAACAGGATGCTTTTCTGAAGGCGCATTTTGACAAGGAGAATGGCATAGGCTATACCGTTGCAAGAACTAATATCAACAGCTGCGATTTTAGCAGCGATATGTATACCTATGTAACAGATGGCGATAAAGAATTGACTTCCTTTGATGTGGCACCCGACAGAAAATTCAAAATGCCTTTTATAAAAGCGGCTATGGCTGCGGCAGGTGGTAAATTGAATTTATTTGCAAGCCCATGGAGTCCGCCGGCCTGGATGAAGGATAATAATGATATGCTGCAGGGAGGTAAACTGCTTCCCGAGTATTACAGTGCATGGGCTACTTATTACACAAAATTCATCAAGGCTTATGAAGCGGAGGGTATTCCGGTGTGGGGTATTTCCATACAAAATGAACCAATGGCCAAACAGCGTTGGGAAAGTTGTATTTATACAGCAGAAGAAGAAAGAGATTTTTTGAAAAACCATTTGGGTCCGGTGATGGAGAAAGAAGGACTGAAAGATAAAAAAATCATTGTGTGGGATCATAACCGCGATTTGATTTATCAGCGGGCACAAACCTATTTCAACGATCCCGAGGCGGCTAAATACATCTGGGGCATTGGTTTCCATTGGTACGAAGACTGGAGTGGCGGCACTCCGATGTACGACAACATACAGCTCGTACACGAAGCCTTCCCCGAAACAAATATCTTTTTTACCGAAGGCTGCGCCGAGAGTTTTGACAGCACCCGTTACAACGCCTGGGTATTGGGAGAGGAGTATGGCAGCTCAATGATCCATGATTTCAACAACGGGATGGTTGGTTTTACCGACTGGAATATTCTCCTTGATGAAAAGGGTGGCCCCAACCATTTAGGCAACTTTTGTTTTGCACCGGTACACGCCGATACAAGAACCGGTAACCTGATCTATACCAACGCGTATTATTATATCGGGCATTTCAGTAAGTACATTCGACCGGGTGCCAAAAGAATTGCTGCTACAGCAAGCCGCAGTCAGTTGTTAACTACTGCCTTTAAAAATCCGGATGGAAAAGTGGTGGTGATTGTTATGAACAATAGTTCAAAGAAGACACCTTACTTTTTATGGATCAATGGTCAGGCGGCTGAAACAGAAGCCCTGCCGCATTCTATTACCACCTTGGTATTGGATTGATTTATAATACAGAGAGTTCTTTTATCCGGTTC
>JBGSNV010000200.1:0-13479 GCA_041739485.1 Chitinophagaceae bacterium | reverse complement strand
TGCATAAGTATATGATATTCAGCAATTTACATTTTTTTTGACCTTCAAAAATTGAAATCGTCTTAGGCAGAAAAACCTCGCAAACTCAATACCGACAATACTTTCAAAGAACTAATTATTAAAACAACGCAACGCTAGTGATGTTTTTTACAAAGTTTTATTTCTTGCTGCAGGAAGGAAGATTGTGAAACCGGCTATTTAAACATAACTGTTATAAATTTCAATCAACAAGAGTCTGACACATTTATTCTCAGAAGATTTATACCAAATACAAACTATAATCAATTAGTTGATACATTACTACTTGCTCGAAATTTTAATTCCAATTATACAGATAATGGCCTTGATACATCATTTGTTATTTTATATGAATCAAATCCATTTCGGATATCTACTGGCTATGACTATGAATTATTTTTTCCTGCTACGAGTACACGAAGAAGGATAAGTGGTATTAATGAAATTAAAGAACAACAAACCGTTTGTATAACAAAAAACGGGACACGTTGTTTTAACAGCATCAATTCTTATCAGGTAGATGGGGTATCAGGAAACAACTCTTTTGTCCAAATATTTAAATAAAATTTCTGCTAACAGGGGCCGCTCATAAAACCAAATAAGCCTCCCTATTTTTTTATAATAAATTCAATCGAATAAAGTTTCATTTTTTACAACACCAAATTCTTGTTTAAAAAGCTTGTTTGCTACCGCCATTACGGCTGGTCTTTTATTTTTTCCTTAGGCCACAAAACGGTAAAATAAGGCCTTGAAGGCACCATTGGTTTCTTTAGAATTTGAGCGCACACAACTTGGCCCGATACTTCGGGATGTACAAGGTTTGACGAAGCAAAGAGCCTCCTTGTTTGCAGATACGTATTTACCACGTATAAGGCCGCTACTGTATTCTTTCAGACTAAGACCGGCATAACTGATCCATTGCTGCCAGGTAGAAGAATGCCGGAAACTCGGGTATTACCTTCAAAAATAGCAATAGCCCGCTTACTTGTGCCTACCACACTCCGCATCTGCTTCCTTATTTCAGGCTGCTATAGTTCCGGTTTCTTGTACAGTTTGGTTTCAAAATTTATCCCTACATATGCTGTCCCCCCTGTATATTTGAAGAATCAAACTTAAACAGACAGGAATCGGGACCAAAAACAGCACAAAAACGAGGCAGAAAGGATTTTAAGACAGGCCATTACAACGGATAAGCAAATTCAGGCAAAGGAAATATCGGTTGGTAAAAAATTGTATGGACGCAACGACAATACAGAAGACAAAACGCTAAAGCATTGATAATCAATAACGATAATTTTTAAAAAGCGCCGTGTAATAACGTCAATCCACGAGTTGGGCGCAATTGGCAGACACCTCTTAGGATACGGTCTTTTTTTCTTTAAAGTGGAGGCAATTTTACTTTCTTCGATACTAAAATTGTGATTATTTCACAATTTTAGTATATTTACACCATGTTTATAGAATTTCAAATAGGAAACTTTCGCTCTTTTAGAGATATTCAGCGATTTAGTTTACAAGCTTCCCTTCTTCGCCCTAACGATAGTGGATTAGAAGAAGAAAATGTATTTGAAGCCTCAGAATTTAGGCTGCTTAAATCAAAAGCAATATATGGGAGCAATGCTAGTGGTAAAAGTAATCTTGCAAAGGCCATTGGCGCTTTCATTTTAATGGTAAGCAAATCAGTTAGTAGAGAAGATATTTCTAAAATGATTTGGGATGATCGTTTCAAGTTAATTACAGAATGGGATAATCAACCTGTATTTTTTCAATATATATTCTTAGTAGAAGGAAAGGTTTTTAGATATGGATTTCAAATACTAGATGCAAAAGTATCTTATGAATGGTTATTTGGAGGCGTAAAAGATGGAGAAAAAGAATATTTTATGCGAAATCCCGAGGGACTTCAAGTGAACGAGAAACAGTTTAAAGGCTCAGAATTATTTATAGAACAAGTCAAAAAAGGCAATAACGAATTATTTAGACCAGATTCTCTTTTTTTAACAGCTGCAGCTCTTAACGGAAATAAACTAGCAACAAAGCTTAGAGATATTATCAGGGGTGTAATTACTGTAGACGGCGTAAATGATGGGGATGCTATATTATATGCTATTCATGTTTTGGAAGAAGGAACAGAAGAAGAAAAATCTTCAATTAAGAAATTGCTAAATGCTGCAGATACCGGCCTTGAAGATTTAGAAATCGTAGAATTTCAAGAAGGAAGATTAAAAAAACAATTGACAAAAAAGACTAAGGAGGCTATAAATGATAATAGCAAAGTTTTAAAAGGTCTTTTTTCACTACATTCCAGATATGATGAAAAAGGGAATTTTTATGATAAAATTTCAGTGCCTTTTGGAGAGTGGGAATCAGAAGGAACTGGAAAACTTTTGAGTATTGGTGCATTGGTTTTAGAAGCACTTAATAATGGAAGAACTCTAATAATTGATGAATTTGATGCACGTTTTCATTCTAACCTTACTTTGAAAATTTTAGAATTATTTCATGATAAAAATTCCAATCCAAGAAATGCGCAGCTAATATTTATTACTCACGACACAGGACTTTTGCGTAGAGCAAAACTTAGAAGAGACCAGATTTGTTTTGTAAATAAAGATCACTATGGTTTAAGTTCCATTAGGACTCTAATAGAATATAAGGGAGTACGCAAAGATGCTTCATACGAAAAAGAATATTTAAGTGGAAACTATAGTGCAGTTCCTTCGCTAGATAAAATTGATAGGGTAATCAAACATAAACTTGTTAAGAAATGATTGATTACAGAAAACCTAGCAAAGAAAAAGCCAATGAAGCTTTTCTTCGTCAATTAGGAATAGTTAAGGAAACGGACCCATACATTCAAGAGAGTATTGAACAGAATAAACTCTTTCTAATTATTTGTGAAGGGGAAAATACTGAACCATCCTATTTCAAAAGTTTTCCTGTTCCATCAAAAACAGTTCTAATAAAGGGAGGATGTAATTCTAAAACAGCTCTCGTTGACTTTGCAATAGAAATAATGGATACTGAAGATTATGCAGAAAGGGAGATTTGGTGCGTTTTTGATTATGACATTAAACCAGATGAAGCAGCTACTCAACCTCAAGACTTCAACAGTTCAATTATCAAAGCCGAGCAACATGGAATGAAGGTAGCCTGGTCTAATGATGCGTTTGAATTGTGGTTCGTTCTTCATTATCAGAAAATGGATATTGCGTTAACAAGGAAAGAATTATATCCAATACTTAAAGAAAAGTGGGGTTTGGAAAGTTTTAGTAAGGTCGCAAAAACAAAAGATTTTTGTGAAGAACATTATGAAAGACACGGCGGAACGAAAAGTGATGCTCAAAATTTAGCAATTCGTAGAGCAAATGAATTGCATGATCTTTTTAAAAAGAAACAAGATTTTTCAAATCAATGTCCTTGCACTACGGTTTATCTTTTAGTTGAAGAACTAAACAAGTATATTAAACCGTAACCAATATAGTTTTGTTGTTCAACTGCGCCCAACAAGGGTATTGCTGCAAGTGGCTGGACGTTATTATCTTCGGCTGTAGTTCGCTATCAGCAGCGGTTCCTGCGGACGGATTTCTATTTGGCTTTTAGTTTTTATCTTGTACTTTTAAATCTTTATTGGGCACCTGTTCCGGGCAGGACAAGGAATGAATTCCAAACCTGCAACAATACCTGACCGTTGGTACCAATTTTAGAACGCCAAAACCCGAATGACAGAAAGACCAAACATATTAGTAATTTGTGGACGAAAACAAAAACGTAGCAGGACAGCGGAACACATTTTTAAAAGTGACGATCGTTTCAATATTCGTTCGGTTGGACTATGTCCCAAAAGTGGCAGGAAAATTTCCGAAAATGATTTGAATTGGGCTCATAGCTTTTGTAATGAAAAGTGGACATCGAGCAAAAACTTCCGGCGTTTAAAGACATTTAGAACTGCCAGACATTGAAGTGCTTAACATTCCTTACGACTATGAATTATGAATAACGATTTAGTAGAGATGCTTACTGATAGAATTTACGACGTATTGAAAATTGTTTATAAGGTTTAGAAATGGACGACAAGAATAACGATTGGCGACTTCAAGGTCAGGAAAAGTATCTTTTCAATAAGACTTTGGTCCATAAAAAATATGGCGACAAAACCACAACAACAGACCACGACCATTGTGAATTTTGCTCAGATAAATTTTCTACAACTATTCCTGGCTGCTTGACTGAAGGATTTACAACGACAGACAATTATCATTGGATTTGTGAAAAATGCCTTCTTGACTTTAAGAACGATTTTAAATGGGAAATTATCAAACAATAAAAGAAATAAAAAGTGGTGCTAACAACTAAGGCTTTGTTGCATGCTGCGAAGCAACGCAAATAAAAACGCAGTTGTAAACAATCTTTTTGAGCACCTTATCATTCGAAGATGAAAAAAATATTACTCTTACTTTTTTTAGCATTTAATTTCACTGTCTCCATAGCACAGAAAGTGTTAGACACTGACGGCTTAAATAATCTTAATAACGTTTACCTCTTTGCCTTAAAAGAATATTGCAAGTCTTTAGATTCTACCAAGTCCAAAGTTGTATATGTTAGAGATGATCATTTTATTGGTGACAGCTGGCCAAAGAAAATTCTTGGCTTTGACATAAGATATTTAGAAGCAGACAGCCAATATGTAAATGCGATTAATGAAAATAATGGCCGGACCATTATTGTCGATCTTACCCCATTCGACTTTAGAAAAGGGGAATTCTCTTGTGGAGTTATTCCCTTTGTAGCGACATATATGAACAACAATATTAGTCTGGCTAATGGAGGCGGGTTGACAATCTATTTTATTTATGACCCAAAAAGTAAGGGCTTGATTTATAAAAGCCAAAAATGGTCCGGCATATAAACCTGCTTCTAACATTGGTAATGCCAAACGTGGTGCCAGACATGGTACAATCAGCCTCGATAATTCTCCTGAGCTACAGTTCGACGCCCAACGAATAATGCCCGATTTAAGTTCTAATTTTTTTAGCGCTACCAAATAGCCAGGCATTTTTTTCTTCTATGGAAAAGGCCAGAAAAAGTCAACTGATTGTAGAAGCCGCTCCTTTATTGAATAACATTCGCATACAACAGCCAATCTACATCCCACGGATAGAAGCTAATATAGTAAGCACTTGCTGGGTTTCCTTTTCTATACCGGCATAATCACCATCCTCCATCCGTTTCTTACTAATCAGTTTACTCCCCATCCCCACCGCGGAAACCCCGGCCTTAAACCAGGCTGCGATGTTTTCCTTTGTGGTATCCACACCCCCTGTGGGCATAAATACCAACTTTGGAAAAACATCTTTTATAGTAGACATATACTCCGGCCCGAGCATATTGCCGGGGAATAACTTGATAAAACCAAGCCCCGCATTTTCTGCAGCAATAATTTCGGAGGGCGTCATACAGCCCGGTGCGTAAAAGATATCATTGGTCACACAGTAGGCGGCTACTTCGGGCACCAATCCCGGACTTACTAAGAAATCAGCTCCGGCTTCAAGGTATTGGTTTGCTTCCCGCAGGTTTTTAATGGTGCCAACGCCCAAAAGCAAGCCGGGCATCGATGCATTGCGCAGTGCTACCATCGCTTTAAAGTTTTCGAGCGCTGCTTCTCCCCGGTTGGTGTACTCCACGGCTTTAATGCCGGCACTATGGATGGCCTTTAGCACGTCGAGACTAACTTCTTTGCTTGCATTAAAATATAAAGGAAGCATCCCCTGCTGAAGAATGGCTGTTTGTATTTTTTGAGTGTTTTGCATGGATTAGATTTTTACTTTCATCACTATTTTGTGAATTTCTCCGGCGCTGATGCCGGGTGCATGTACATCTTCGGGAAAGAAGATGACAAACTGCCCCGGGTGCAATTGAAAAAAGGTATCCGGTTCATCCAAAAACAATTGCAGATCTTTTTCAGGTGTAAATGGGCCATTGGGCTGCTTACAATCACCCCTTGGTTTCCACCCAAAAGTTTCGCTGCCGCTCAAACAAACCTGAATATCAATATGATCATTATGACATTCAAATTCGGCACAGCTTTGCTCTTTGGATATCCCGGGATGTCGTTGATAAATGGCCGTCAACCCGTCAGCCACCGTATTCTTTCCCACCACCAATTGCCTGATATCAACCGACAGCAGGAATTCAAATGCCTGCCGGAATAAAGGATGTAATCCGGAATACTTTGTGCCTTCCTGAAAGGTATCTGTAATCATAGTTTTAATTTTTTTATCGTTGCACTCTGCCACTGCCATCCCCTTTCATCAGGGCTTTTACTTCAGCGAGGGTAGCATGGTTTAAATCGCCCGGAATTGTATGCTTGAGCGCACTTGCCGCTACCCCAAATTCTGCTGCTTCTGCCATCGGCATGCCCGTAACCAAACCATAAATGAGTCCGCTTGCAAAGGAGTCGCCACTACCCACCCGATCCACAATACGCACTTTATATTCTTTGGTATGGTAAAAATCATTTCCGTCGTATACCAAAGCACTCCAACCATTGTCGCTTGCGCTATAGCTTTCTCTTAGGGAAGAAGCGATGAATTTAAATCCAAACTTCTCTTTCATTTGGGTAAATACATCTTTGAATCCATCAAGGTTTAATTCTCCTTTGGTTACATCGGTATGTGCCGCTTTAAAACCAAGGGTGGTATCCGCATCTTCTTCGTTGCCAATACATACATCTACATGATGGCAAAGCAGCGTCATTACTTCGCGGTCCTTTTCTTTGCTCCAAAGCTTTTTCCGATAATTGAGATCAATACTTGTGGTAATGCCTTTTGCTTTGGCAGCTTTTAAAGCAGCTTCGGTTAAAGCGGCGGCCTTATCGCTTAAGGCCGGAGTAATACCGGTGGTATGAAACCAGCTTGCTCCCTCCAATATTTTATCGAAATCAAATTCTGCAATATCTACATCGGCAATTGATGCCCCTGCCCGATCGTACACCACCTGAGAAGCCCGCATAGAAGCACCGGTTTCCAGAAAATAAATGCCTAAACGATCACCGCCTATCGCAATGAATTGTGTATCTACCCCATAGCGGCGCAGGTGATTGATGGCAGATTGCCCGATAGGATTATTGGGAACCTTGGTAACGAAAGTACCACTCAATCCATAATTGCATAGGGCAGCGGCCACATTGGCTTCTCCGCCACCGTAGGTAATATCGAAGGTATCGGCCTGCACAAAACGCTTGAAATCCGGTGTGGAAAGGCGAAGCATGATTTCGCCGAGGGTAACTACTTTTTTAGACATGTTGATATACTTAATATTTAAAAAATTATCGATTGTTTCTACAACAGGATTAAAGAATGGACCGGATAGCAACCTGATCCATATCGGTGAACTCTTTATTTTCGCCAGCCATACCCCAGATAAAACCATAGTTGGCAGTACCAACCCCAAAATGCATACTCCATGGGGGAGAAACAACCGCTTGGTTATTTGCTATTACCAAATGCCTTGTTTCCTGTGGTTCTCCCATAAAATGCATCACCCGATGATCTTCCTGTACGTCAAAATAAAAATAAGTTTCCATACGGCGGGTATGTGTATGTGGTGGAACCGAATTCCAGACACAACCGGGCTCAAGCGTGGTTAACCCCATCACCAACTGACAACTTTGTATGCCATCGTTGTGGATATACTTATAGATGGTTCTTTTATTCGATGTAGAAAAATCACCCAAATGCACCGGAGAAGCTTCTTCCCTGCTCATTTTCTGATTAGGATAAACGTGATGTGCCGGAACGGATAAAATATAGAACATAGCAGGATGCGCAGCATCTGCACTGCTGAAAGAAACATCGGTCGTTCCTTTTCCCAGGTAAACACATTCCAGCTTTTCCAGCGTGTAATCTGTTCCGGCAGCATGTACGGTTCCTTTACCCCCCACATTGATGATCCCCATTTCTCTTCTTTCCAGAAAAAACTTCGCTTTCAATTCCTCTTCATTGGGTAAAGCAATGGGGTTATTTAGCGGCGTAACCCCACCTACAATCATGCGATCATAATGCGTATAGATCAACTCCATTTTTTCAGGCATCATCAGGTTTGGAATTAAGAAATTTTCCCGTTGTTGCTCAGTTTTCATTTCACTCATTTCTTTCGGACTACACTGAAATCGTACTTGCATGATATATTGTATTATTTTTTTTAAAAATTATCTTCCCATCCAACCACCATCTACCGTCAATATGGTACCGTTTACATAATCCGAAGCGGGTGAAGAAAGGAATACATAAGCTCCTGCCATATCTTCGGGGGTACCCCATCGGTTGGCAGGAATGCGTGCTAAAATGGCTTTGCTTCTTTCCGGGTCTTCCCTTAATTGTGCGGTATTATCGGTTGCAATATAGCCGGGAGCTACTCCATTTACATTCACTCCCCGGGAAGCCCATTCATTGGCAAAAGCTTTTAACAAAGACGCGACTGCTCCTTTGCTTGCCGCATATCCGGGCACATTGATCCCACCCTGAAAACTGAGCAGCGAACAGGTAAATACAATTTTTCCACTCCCCTGCTCAATCATCCTTTTACCAAGTTCTCTGGTAATAATAAATTGACTGTTCAGATTGATATCCATGATAGTATCCCAGTATTCATCCGGATGCTCAGCGGCAGGTTTCCTTAAAATATTCCCTGCATTATTAATGAGAATATCCACTACAGGATGTTCTGCTTTTACATTTTCCAAAAAAACATACAAGGATTCTCTGTTGGAAAAATCTGCTGCATAAGGATAAAATTTTCGGCCTGCGGCTTCCACTTCCTTCCCTACGTCGCTACCCTGCGCAGGCATACTGTTACTGACACCAATAATATCAGCACCGGCTTCCGCAAGGGCTACGGCAATTGCTTTACCGATGCCCCGACTACATCCGGTTACTAATGCGATTTTATTTTTTAAATTAAAACTGACCATCATATATCGTTTAAGCATCCTGGAATATCTGAAAAAGTATCCTGATTCTACAACCCCTTCTTTTCAAACTACTATAAGATTTTCCCGAAAAACTCAGGAATATTTTGGAGTTCATGAAAGAAGAACAATGTCCCATCAAAACCCAAAATAATTTTTTGCATTGTGGTAGCAGATATCTTGAATGATTTTTCCCGACCAGGCTATGTCATTGGGCATTTCCCCGTTTTCCATTTCTTCTCCGAATATATTGCAGAGGATCCGGCGAAAATATTCGTGCCGGGGGAATGATAAAAAGCTGCGGGAATCGGTAAGCATACCCACAAACCGGCTCAGCAATCCCATGTTGGACAGGGTATTGATCTGTTTGGTCATGCCATCTTTCTGATCGAGAAACCACCATGCCGACCCCCATTGTACTTTTCCGGCTACCGAACCATCGTTGAAGTTGCCTGCCATTGTTGCCATCAGCTCATTGTCGGCGGGGTTTAAATTGTACAGAATCGTTTTAGCAAGCGTATCCTCATTATCGAGCCTGTCGAGAAAGGAGGACAAAGCGCGGGCCTGTGAAAAATCACCGATACTATCCCACCCGGTGTCTGCACCCAATTGACGCAACATCCTTGCGTTGTTGTTTCTGAGTGCGCCAAGGTGGTACTGTTGCACCCATCCCTTTTCATGATCCCATTGGGCAAATAAAATCAACATCGCAGTTTTAAACTTCGATTCTTCTTCGGGCGTAACCTGCTGTCCGTTGATTGCCTTTCCAAAAATGGGATCTATTTCGGCATCTGTATATTCGGTAAAATAAATATGTTCTAACCCATGATCCGAAACCTTGCAACCCATTGTATCAAAAAAGTCATGTCGTTTTTTCAGGGCTTTGGTATAATCGGGATAAGAAGAAACAGCTACATCGGATACTGCTTCCAGTTTATGGATATAGGCTTTAAAAGCAGCGGCATTTTCTATAGCCATGGCTTTATCAGGCCTGAATGCAGGAAGCACTTTTATTTCAAAACCATCCTGCTTGATTTTTTGATGGTGCTCAAGACGATCAATCGGATCGTCGGTGGTGCAAATAACTTCCACCTTCATTTTGCGCAGCAAGCCCCTTACACTAAACTCAGGCGTTTGCAACATGGCAGAAGTATGATCATACAGTTTACGGGCTGAATCCCCATTCAATAATTCGTTAACCCCAAAATACCGCTGTAACTCAAGGTGGGTCCAATGGTGCAATGGATTCCTGAGGGTATAGGGAACTACGCCTGACCATTGTTCAAATTTTTCAAGGTCCGTTGCAGATCCGGTAACATACTTTTCAGGAATACCCTGCGCCCGCATAGCCCTCCATTTGTAATGATCTCCATACAACCAAACCTGCGTGATATTCTCGTATTGCATATCGGCTGCAATTTGATCGGGAGGCAAATGATTATGATAATCTATGATGGGCATTTCGGCGGCAAACTCATGGTATAATGTTTTTGCCGTTTTATTATTCAGTAAAAAATGTTCATCTAAATATGGTTTCATAATATCCGTTCTATAAGTTAAAGAGATACCCCACGTTTCCAGGGAATAAAGTCATCCTGATTGAGCAACACGGCTTTAGGAGTTACTTCCCCGCTTGCAGCTTGTATACAATAGTCTAATATTTCTTCCCCCATTTGCTCAATTGTTTTTTCTCCATCCACTACGGGGCCACAATCAATATCAATTATATCAGCCATACGTTTGGCAAGCTTTGTATTGGTAGCCACTTTAATGGTAGGACATACAGGATTACCTGTTGGTGTACCTAAACCTGTGGTAAATAAGATCAGGGTGGCGCCGCTTGCAGCTTTTCCTGTTGTAGCTTCTACATCATTGCCGGGAGTACAAACCAAACTAAGACCCGGTTTGATAGCCGATTCAGTATAATCCAGCACATCTACAATAGGAGAAGTTCCGCCTTTTTTGGCTGCCCCGGCACTTTTTATGGCATCGGTAATCAATCCGTCTTTAATATTTCCGGGCGAAGGATTCATAGAAAAACTTGAACCTGCCTGCGTTACCGTTTCTTCATACCGGCCCATCAATTGCATAAACTTTCTGGCTGCAGATTCTTCTACCGTTCTGTCAATCAGTTCCTGTTCCACCCCGCACAATTCAGGAAATTCTGCCAATAATATTTTACCTCCTAAAGCCACAACAAGATCAGAACAATACCCTACGGCAGGATTGGCCGAAATACCGCTGAAACCATCACTACCACCACATTTCACCCCAATACAAAGTTTATCAAAACCAGCAGGTTTTCTTTCTTGTTTGTTGATTTCAATCAGGCCTTCGAATGTTTTTTTAATGGCATCACTAATCAATTGCTCTTCGCTTTGTGATTGCTGTTGCTCGAAAATAAAAAGCGGTTTATCGAAGTTTGAATTTTGTTGTTTTAAATCATTTTTAAAATCCTCTACCTGTAAATTCTGACAGCCGAGGCTTAACACCGTTACTCCGCCTACATTGGGATGATCGGCATAGGCTGCCAATAACTTACTTAAAACGGCTGCATCCTGACGAATTCCTCCGCATCCTCCCTGATGATTGAGGAATTTAATACCATCTACATTTTTGAATGGCCGGCTTTGTGTTTGGCTTGATGGAGACAAATCAACCTGATCGAGACTTTCCCCTTTTCTGAATGCCTCAACCAAATGATGCGTGTATTGCTTGTATTTATCTGTAACGGCATACCCCAATTCGTTGTGCATGGCTTCCCGAATCACATCGAGGTTTCTGTTTTCGCAGAATACGGTTGGGATAAACAACCAATAGTTAGCAGTCCCTACCCTGCCATCCTTTCTATGATATCCATTAAATGTTTTCCGGGCATATTTTGAAACATCGGGTGCCTTCCATACAAATTCCGTTGGCCGGTAAAAATAAGGATTGGCAGCATGTTTGGTATTGGTGGTGGTCATGAGCCCACCGGCAGGAATAAAAGATTGTGCAGTACCTACCAATACATTGTACATGATAATGGGATCGCCGGGCTGCATGTCCTGCAAAAATATTTTATGCTTGGCTTCCACAGCCTCCTGCAATTCAATTTCCCGCTCATCGAGTTGAAAGACCTCCCCTCTTTGAAAGAGGCGCAGCGCCACCACAACATTATCTTTCGTATGTACTTTTAAAACTTCCTGTTTCATCACAGCGATTCCTCCATTGGCAACTTGTTTTCAAGCAAAGACAGGGCCTGTCCCGCTTCAAGTAAATGTATGAATTTGGCCACGCTTTCCTGGAATCCTTTCAGAGCAGTAAGATCGATACCCCATAACTGCTCATCACGCAAAACCCGGTTGGTATATTCTTCTACCGATTCTTCCGGGGTCTTTTGTAAGGCGGGTGCCTGCATATCTTTTATCTCGTATTCCTGCCCCTGCAACCTCCCAAAATACTTGCCTTCGTGCTCCCGGTGATATTGAACAAATCGCAACATAGCGGCAAAAGACAGACTCATCGCCTCCGGAACAGCAGTCTTTTTCTGATAATAATCCTGCAGGACACCCATATTTCGGATCTTCATTTTAGAAGAATAATTGAGCGTGATATTTTGCCAGAAATGTTCAATCGAAGGATTGGAAAAACGATCGAGCACCGTTTCAAAAAAAACAGCAGCCTCTGCTTCAGCAAGGCCTTCGCCGTTAAGTGCAGGAATGATTTCCCCATAAGCCAATCTTTTCAAATAAACCTTAAAGGCTTGATGTTGTAATGATTCGCTGACCGTTTTAAAGCCGCAAAGGATAGCCAAACCACAGGCAAACGTATGCGGCCCGTTTAATAAATGCAATTTTAGCTTTCTGAATTTTCCGATATCCGCAGCAATCACTACTCCGGGATTGACCAAACAAAAAGACAGCTTTTCTTTTACCCAATCCTTCTGTGCTTCAATTGCCCACAATCCGTATGGTTCTGATATAATAGAAAGCTGATCGGTACAGCCAATCCGTTCCTCCAATATCGCTTGTTCGCTATCGGAAGGGTGCCCGGGTACAATCCGATCCACAAGGGAATCACAGAAAACGCAGGAATCATTCATCCAATCAATAAAAGAATCCGCTGCCTGATTGTACGCCGCTACCTGATTGCAAAGTGCTTGCAACAATTTGCCATTATCTACGAGCAATTCAGTAGGGATGATGACCACCCCTTTGGAGGGATCTCCATTAAAAAATAAAAAACGCTGATACAACCAACCCACCAATTTAGCTGGAAACGACACAGGCGGATTTGCCTGAAAATCTTCTTCGAGAAACGACAAACCGACCTCCGTTGTATTGGAAATAACGACCTCCATGAATGGACTTTTCGCTGTTTCGAGTACTTTATCCCATTCCTCTGATGCAGTGAATACCCGGCTGATGGAGGCATTTACCAACAGTTCATCTACAGGCTCACCATCTTTTAAACCCCGGATCCAATGTGCATACAAACCATCCTGCTCGTCA
>JBGSNV010000197.1:0-21965 GCA_041739485.1 Chitinophagaceae bacterium | reverse complement strand
TCGACAAGGCATTGGATCTGCAAACCCTGGAACCGATTGAAACCGATATTTTACTGATTGCCACCAACCTGCGCGACAAGCCCGAAAAGATACTCGCTAAAGTGCGTTGCCAAGTCGTGGTGGCCGATGCCAAATTGCCCTTTTACCGGCTGCCCCAATGGCAAAATGCGGCAGACAGCTTACATTTGCGCTTTCATTCAGTCAGCCGGGATGGCGCCTTTGTTTTACAGCTAAACAATCGGGCTCGCTGACTACTCCGGGTCGGATGGCCCGGAACCTTTCAAAAATATACAGCAAACAGCATCATGGAAAAGAAAATCAGTAGTGCACTTATTTCTGTTTTTTATAAAGACGGATTGGAAACCCTTGTTCCCACGCTGCATGCACAGGGCATCACCCTGTACAGCACCGGAGGCACACAGGCTTTTATTGAAAAACTCGGCATCCCCGTGGTACCGGTTGAGGACCTTACCGGGTACCCAAGCATCCTTGGGGGCAGGGTAAAAACACTGCATCCCTCTGTTTTCGGAGGTATCCTTGGTAAAAGAAGCGAGACTTCGCATCTTGAGGACATGCAGGAATACAAGATCCCCGAAATAGACCTTGTGATTGTAGACCTCTATCCTTTTGAAGAAACGGTAGCCACCACCAAAGAAGAGGCTGCCATTATTGAAAAAATTGATATCGGGGGACCTTCAATGATCCGCGCTGCCGCCAAAAACCATGCCGACCTTGTGGTACTCGCTTCCAAAGAGGATTATAGCGTATTGAATAATATGCTGATTGCACAGGAGGGAACCACCACCCTCGAACAACGCCGCGCTTTTGCCGCAAGGGCTTTCGAAATTGTGGCCCAATACGATGTGGCTATCAGCCGTTGGTTCAACCCCGATCCGGGTCATTTTTTCCAGACAAGTACTGCGCTGCCCAACAGCCTGCGCTATGGCGAAAATCCACATCAGCAAGCCCGGTTCTTTGGCGATCTCAACGAATTATTTACCCAATTGAATGGAAAGGAACTCAGCTACAACAACCTGGTAGATGTGGATGCTGCCATGCAGATTATCCGGGAGTTTCAGGAGCCGGTATTTGGGGTCATCAAGCATACCAATGTATGTGGCATCGCAAGCCGCCACTCCATCTTCGAAAGCTGGCAGGCAGCGCTTGCCGGAGATCCCGAAAGTGCTTTTGGAGGCGTACTCGTTTGCAATGGCACCGTGGAAGCCGATACGGCAGAAGCCATCAACGGCATCTTTTTCGAAGTGCTGATTGCCCCCATCTTTACCGATGAGGCGCTTACCATTTTGAAAAGCAAGAAGAACCGCATTTTACTCAGCATGAATAAGCATCTCGGGGAGGTTACTACCTATCGTTCGTTGCTAAACGGCGTATTGACGCAGCATACCGACGAAGGCAATTTTGCCGAATGGAAAGAAACCGGCGGCCGCGAGACCACGCAGCCCGAAAAAGAAGACCTTGCCTTTGCAAACATCGTTTGTAAGCACCTGAAAAGCAATGCGATTGCGTTGGTAAAAAACAAACAATTGATTGGTAAGGGTTGCGGACAAACAAGCCGCATTGATGCGCTGCGGCATGCGCTCGAAAAAGCAAGACAATTTGAATTTAATCTGAAAGGAGCGGTCTTATCAAGCGATGCATTCTTCCCGTTTGATGACTGTGTAAAATTTGCCCACGAGGCAGGCATCGAAGCCTTTATTCAGCCCGGCGGTTCTATCCGCGATAAAGACAGCATTGATTACTGCACCAAAAACGGATTAGCTATGGTGCTGACCGGCATGCGGCATTTCAGGCATTAATAGGAACCATCCTCTCTTATTAATGATGGGTAGCAACCCCTGTAAGGATTGCTACCCATCTTTTTTATAGGAACTGTTTGCTCTTTATCCGTTTAGTCCTGCCAAGGTCTTTTGCCCGGGTTAGGTATTTTACCATCAAGCCATTGCTGCACAATCGCTTCCTGACCGGGACGCATAGCCAGTTGGTTTTGCTCAAGGTCATAAATTACAAAAGCAATCAGGTGATAACCATCGCGGTTTACCTTGGCCGGCATATATTGCCTTACGGTCTTTTCAAAAAAGCCCAGAACCCTGATTTTAGCTCCTACCGTTTCGTAGCCACTTTCCACCTGACCGCTCACCCAAATCGTTCCCCCATTATTGAGTGCCACCAGATAGTAGGGTTTATTTCTATAGCCCGGCACTACTTGTTCAATAGTACCATTACAGGCCGCAATTTTACCAAACCAGGAAGAAGGATCCCCCTGAATTTCAGAAAGGGTCTGACTTGTAAAATTTACCGGACAATGCTTTTGCGCAAATCCCTGCACCGCTATCATCCCAAAAAAGAAAACCAGCCATCCCACGCCAAACTTTTTCATTTGCTTCATTTTTATAGATTCCTTTAACCGGAAATTTCAGACTTTTTAGAGGCATTATCTCTCTCCATATCAATAATCCAGTCTTTTCTTTTCAATTCGAAATTGGTACCAAGATATAAACGCCGAACCTGCTCATCATCTGCTAATTCATTGGCATTTCCATGTTTAAAAATACTTCCTTCAATCAACAGATAAGCCCTGTCGCAAATACTGAGGGTTTCATTTACGTTGTGATCCGTGATCAGAATACCGATATTGCGGTATTTCAACCTTGCTACAACCGTTTGAATATCTTCTACGGCAATCGGATCAACCCCGGCAAAAGGTTCATCGAGCAGGATGAACTTCGGGTCAACGGCAAGTGCCCTTGCAATTTCGGTTCGGCGTCTTTCACCCCCACTCAGGCTGTCCCCGTTGTTTTTGCGCACATGATGAAGATTGAACTCATCGAGCAGCGCTTCCATTTTTTTTACCCGCTCTCCCTTGGTTAGTTTGGTCATTTCCAATACTGCCATCAGGTTATCCTCTACACTCAGGGTGCGAAAAACGCTTGCTTCCTGTGGCAGATAGCCCAAACCCATTTGTGCCCTTTTGTACATGGGCAGTCGGGTAATATTTGTATCATTTAAAAAAACAGTTCCTTCATCCGGCCGTATCAAACCGACTACCATGTAAAAAGTGGTGGTTTTACCGGCACCGTTCGGACCAAGCAGCCCTACAATCTCGCCCTGTTCTACCTGTACACTTACATTATTAACAACAATACGGCCACTGTAGGTTTTCACCAGATTATTTGTGGTAATGATTAAGCTCAAAGTATCTCTTTTTTACAAAAATAGGGGGAGCACCCTTGCCAAGCCTTCTCTTTGAGGAACATTAACGGAATCCTGCTGTAAAATCGTACACAAAAGAGGTTAAATAACACCGGTTTTACCTCAAATAAACAAACTTGGCTGCGGGGCGTTACTTTTGCCACCAATTACAGCAAGCAATCAAGATGAAAGTAACAGACCACATCAACAACGCCAAAGGGAAAACCCTCTTTAGTTTTGAAGTATTACCTCCGTTGAAAGGGAAAACGATCGAGACTTTGTATAACCACCTCGATCCCCTGATGGAATTCAATCCCCCGTGGATCAATGTGACCTACCACCGGGCTGAAACCATGTTTAAAAAGCGTGTGGATGGTGGTTTTGATAAGGTAGAGGTTCGCAAAAGACCCGGTACCGTTGGCATTTGCGCCGCCATTCGCAACCATTATAATGTGGATACTGTGCCGCATCTTATTTGCGGCGGATTCAGCCGGCAGGAAACTGAAAACGCCCTGATTGACCTGCATTTTCTGGGCATTGACAATGTACTTGTACTGCGCGGAGATGCTGAAAAGAACGAACCAAGCTTTATTCCTCACAAAGATGGGCATGGCTATGCCACAGATTTGCTGAAGCAGGTGGTGAACCTCAACCATGGTATCTATCTCGAAGATGATATTCTGAATGGCAACAAAACACAATTTTGTATTGGTGTTTCGGGTTATCCTGAAAAACATTTTGAAGCCCCCAATCTGGAAATTGATTTAAAATACCTGAAAGCAAAAATCGAAGGTGGTGCAGATTACATCATGACACAGATGTTTTTTGACAATGAGAAGTTTTTCAATTTTGTTAAAGTATGTCGGGAAGCGGGAATTACAGTACCTATCATCCCGGGACTGAAGCCATTGACCACCAAAAAACAACTGAATGTTTTACCCCGTATTTTTCATGTAGATATTCCTACTCCCCTCAGTCTTGAAGTAATGAAGTGTAAAACAGATGAAGAAGTAGAACAGGTGGGTACCGAGTGGCTACTCGAACAAAGCAGGGAATTAAAAGCTTTTGGAGTGGAAGTACTGCATTATTATACACTTGGCAAACCAAGAGTTATCAGAAAGGTGGTAGAGCAGATTGCATAAAAAAACCGGATCAATTCCGGTTAAAAAGAAACACAAAAGGTTTGTTTTCAGAAGTTTTCAGGGCATCCATCACTTTCTCTGATTTGCGGTGTACCTTAAAACGGTTGATATCAAATACCTCGCAAACAGCGGCTACATTGCGAATGCCTTCAACCTTGTTGAGCATACTGTTCAACCCGTGCATCTCTGCCTCGAGTAATTCAGGAGTCAGTTCAGCCATTCTAGTCACCACCATTAAATCCCTGCTCGCTTTATTTTTCATCCTGTAAATTTACCAGCGTTTAATTTGTATTTGTAAATTTCAGCAAGTCGGAAAAGGCAACCTTCCTTTGTTTAATAGCCCGACATTCCTGCATTTGTTTTACATCCACAATTTTTTCCAAAGGGCTTCTTGCTTACAGAGCAAGCAGATGCCATAATCACAATAATTAACAGGAACAGTGCCGATTTGTTTATTCTCATTTTCTTAAAATAAAGGCGAAATTGCAAATATTGCCACATTAATAACACCTAATCAGGGGTAACTATTGTTTGACAAACGCCAAATTACATAAAAAAGTTTTAGTAGCACCCCTCGATTGGGGATTAGGGCATGCTACGCGCTGTATTCCGGTCATTGAAGGGCTGCTTCAAAAGGGGGTGGACGTCACTATTGCGACTTCGGGGTCACCGGAAAAACTACTGAAAGCAGAATTTCCAAATCTCCCTTTTCTACACCTGCCCGGGTATGGTATTTACTACGGCAAAAACGGGGTGATGTGGCAGTTGCTGCGTCAGATTCCCGGCATCCGGCGGCATATATGGACCGAACATGCGTGGCTGCTGCAAGCCATCCGACAGCATGGATTTAGTGGTGTCATTTCCGATAACCGCTACGGGCTTTGCAGCAGCCGCATCCCTTCGGTTTTGATTTCGCATCAGCTCAATCTGCAAATGCCAGCCTGGAGCCTGATGGCACGTCCGTTGGTTCAAAAAGTGTTGTATCAGCATATCAGTCCGTTTGGAGAATGCTGGGTACCTGATCTTGATGTTGCCACAGATTCATTGGCCGGAAGGCTCAGTCATCCTAAAAAGCTCCCTTCCTTGCCCGTACACCATATTGGCTGGCTGAGCCGGTTTAAGCAGCCCGAAATCATGCCACCCCGCGAAAAGGTGCTTTTAATCTGCCTGTCGGGCCCTGAACCGCAACGCAGCATGCTTGAGGCAAAAATCATGCAACAGATACAGGATATTCACCAACCAGTTTGGCTGGTTCGGGGTCTCCCGGGAGAACCGGTTTTGCCCCCCGTACCTGCACATGTTACCGTTTACAACCACCTGAATACAAAGGAATTACAAGATCTTATGGTTCGTTGTAACCTCATGATCTGTCGCAGTGGTTACAGCAGCCTGATGGATGCCTTTACCTTGCAAACCCCCATCGCCTGCATTCCTACTCCCGGCCAAACCGAACAGGAATACCTTGCACAAAGACTCGAAGAGCAAGGAATGGCATCCATGCAACAACAGGAAAACCTAAACCTGAAGGCTTTGGTGGAAGCGGGTACCAAACAAGGCACAAAAAAACAGCGGGATGTTCCGGTATCGCGGCTATCCGAAAACCTCGATCGTTGGTTAGCAACCCTTTAAAGATTTTACCAGGCAAGGTCGTCCCCAGGGTTGGGTCGGGGTGTTTTAAAAGCTTTTCGGGTTTCTATTTTTTCCAGTTGCCGTTCCAGCAACAGCCCGGCAATCAAGGTAGCCGCATCCGTTCCGGGATGATCACCCAAAGCACTGCGTATTTTGTCCTCGGAAACATCAAGCCGGTACAGGATTTGAACCAATGCATTAAAATCATTTACCAGCAAGGCATTCACGGCATCTACCAATTGGGTGTACCATTCCGGCTTACGAACAAGCGCTTCTTCCTGCGTATCGGTCAGCATTAAAAGGACGTCCTGTGGATTCATAATCGCATTTTTTAGCTCCTGATTCCTCAGAACTTTTTGCCGGGATTTCAGGTATATTTTTCAATAACCCCAAGACCAAACAAGGCAAAATCGTATTTCACCGGATCGGCCGGATCGAGGGTGCGTAAATGAGCGGTCAGATCGAGTGCTGCCTGCCAGTCGGGCTGCTTCCGTTCCATCATACCAAATCGTTTGGCTACCCTTGCCACATGAAGGTCAATGGGACAAACCAACTGTGCGGGTTTTATCTTTTTCCATAAGCCAAAATCCACGCCCGCCTTATCCCGTCGTACCATCCACCGCAGATACATATTCAACCGCTTGCAACTGCTGTTTTGCGTGGGGCTGCTGATGTGTTTTTCCGTTCGCCGCAGGTGTTCGCCACTAAAAAAATAGGATTTAAAACCAATCAGCGCCGTTTCTATGGTCTCCGCTCCGCGGTCAAAGGTCCGGGTAAAAGCCGTTTCAAGTGAGGGCTCCCGTTCGTAATGCTGCCGCAAAAAAGCGATAAAGTAAAAAAGATCGTCGGGAGTAAAAGTACGATGTTTAAAATGCAGCAACCTTTTCAGATCGGCATCCTGATGATGCAGAATAAAATCATGAGGAGCCATATCCATTGCCTGCATCAGTTCCCGGGACTTTTGAATAATTGTGGTTCGGTTGCCCCAGGCAAAAATGGCTGCAAAAAGACCTGATATTTCAATATCTGCAGGCAGGGTAAACAGATGAGGAATGCATACAGGGTCCGCGGCAATAAAGGAGGGCTGATTGTACATCGCCACTTTTTCATCAAAAAACTGCTTCAGATCCTTAGCCATGTTTTATTTCCTGCAGGGTCCCGATTTCTATCCTGCACTGCAAGGTGCAAAAATAAGCTTTTGGCAAGGCTTATGCCCGTTCCGGCAAAACAGGTAGCTGAAAATATCAGAGATTTTAAGGTAAAAGCAGGGAGGCCTTTGGAAAATACTGCCGGCAGAAAAAATGCTGCCGGCAGAAAACGTTCAAATACAAAGTGTGTGTGTTGGTGTGCTATAAAAAAAGGCACGAAACTAAACGGCCTCTGTCTGTTTTGTCAATGACTTTCTACGAATCAAGGTTTTCGGACCACCAATGGCGGATTTTGGCAGTTGAATAACCCTTTAAAGCTGCAAAAAACCGCAAAATATTTCATATATCCTGCGGTTTCAAAAAATTTTTTGAAAAAATTAATTAAATTATTGCAGGATCCTGCACTTTTTTTGCTTCCGGCTTCCGAAGCAAGGCCGCCACGGCTATCAGTACCCACACCACGTTTACAGCAGCAGAAGGATAGGCACCATGCCAGATTGTGTTGATGATAAAAAACAGGCCGCCCAGCAAATTACACCAGATATACAAGGGAGAACCTGCAGGCACTTTTCCCCGGATATTCAGGTAATAGGCACCCACAATCAAAACAGAAGCAACCCAACCAATGATCTCAACGAAAAGTGCAAGCATAGCAAAAAAATTAGGGATGTAAGTTAGGACGGGTTTTGATAATCATCATTCGAATAGTATAGCTATAACTCCTTGGCACTACCAGAAACGCCACCAGGGTTTCCTTTCGGAGGTTTCTTTCTGAATATCCTGCTGAGCTGCACTATAACCCGATCCGTTTTTTTGCAGAGGAAGCAACCAAACCGCATCAGCCAAAATCCCGGCCTGTAGCTTTCCGGCAACCTCAAAGGCTTTATCCCGGATAAACCCATCGGCATTTTTAGCTACAATCGTCCCTTTCCGGAAAACGAAAAGTGAAGCAATCCCCTGCATTTTTGCCAGAGGATAAGTAGTCCATACCGCCATACCCGGGCTTGATACTTTAAATGAAAACCCGGTTCCCAGTTTGGTTTCTACGGTTTCCTCCAAACTTAATTCAGGATCATTTGCTACCAGATCTTTCCAGGTTTCCAGCGAAATCTGCCCATCATCTGCCTCTGCTTCTTCAATCTTCATCCGGGTTATAATCAGGTCACTGCTCATGGTTTGGTGCTAATAGTCATCCGTTCAGACATCGAGTTGTTTGTGTAAAAAGTCGATCGTTCTGCCCCAGGCGAGTTTGGCAGCGGATTCGCTGTACCGGGCACCGGAGGTATCGTTGTGAAAAGCGTGGTTCACATCCTTATATATAAAAAGTTCATAAGGAACCCCGGCCTTTTTAAGTGCCGCTTCATAAGCCGGTATACCCGCATTGATACGTTCATCAAGCCCGGCATAATGCAATTGCAAAGCGGCTTTTATTTTAGGCACATCGGCCTCTTCGGGTTGGCGGCCGTAAAAAGGAACTGCTGCCTTTAAGGCAGGCGCATGCACAGCAAGTTGATTAGCCATGGCACCCCCCCAACAAAATCCTACGCAACCGATGTTGCCATTGCAATCTGCTCGTTGCTGCAGATAAGGAACTGCGGCGGCAAAATTGGTGGTATTGTCGTCATTATTCAATTTGGCAAAGAGGCCCCTTGCATCATCAGGGTTTTCCGGAGTACCTCCCAAAATAGAGAGCGCATCAGGTGCCAAAGCCAGAAAACCAGCCATTGCAGCGCGACGGGCTACATCTTCGATATGTGGATTTAATCCACGGTTTTCATGAATAATAATAACAGAAGGATACTTTCCTGGTTTTTCCGGACGGGCAAGATACCCTTTCATATCGCCTCCTACACCCTTCCAGCTAACCCTTTCGGTAAAAAGGCCTGCCTGTGTTTCGCGGGTTTGTGCTACCGCATAATTGTTTTCAAGCATTGGTAAAAGAGCCATTGCTGCGGTGGTACTTCCGGCAAGTACCGCCAGCCTTTTCAAAAAAGTGTGCCGGTCAAGCGGCTTATGGGTATAATCGTCGTAAAGTTGAATGATCTGCTTGTCCATAAAAGTCTGTTTTATTTTTATTAAAATGAATCTCTGCAAAGGGTCTAAAACCCGGAAATGGAAAGTTAGTTGTTTTCCGGAAAATAGGCGGCTTCATAAGCTGCCACTTCCTCAAAGGGTGCATGGAGTTCCCCGGCCGTTTCGCGTATAAGTTCCCGTTTATAAGCGGGCTGTAAACCGGACCATTTTACATCGCCCTGAAGCCATTTGGTTACCCAGGCATTGCTTAAAATGTGTCGGGCAGCATGGGCTCCAAACCGATCAATCAAATGTTTTTGCACCGGAGCAAACACTTCATCTTTCAATACCTGCTGCCTGTTTTTCTGTTCATGCCATGCTGCCCTTTCGGAGGGGGAAAAAGTATTGCGTTTCAGATCGTCCGGCAATCCTGATTCTTCGGCACGTTGGAATACATCGTCAATTTGTGTTTCAAGCTGAATGGCTGCATTTCCATGACGGAGCGATGGATGCAATCCCGATCTTGATCCCACCTTCTCCATATTCCCCACTTCTTCCGCCAAAAAACGTACGAGATCATCAGGCATGATCATGAAAGCCGGTTTGTTTTTGCGCCGGGCAATATCGTCTCTTAACAAATACATTTCGTTGAGAATGAATTGCTGCAGGGGGCTCAGGTTTTTAGTATCACCGGGTTTTAAAAAATTGGTTTTGGGTTCCAGCGTATATTTTACCGTTTGAAGCCAGTCAAACTCCTCGTTTACCAGCGCTTCCAGATTTTTATCGATAGCCTCCTGCATCAAAAGCTCATACAACTGATGCAAATAAATCACATCATCTGCTGCATAATACAATTGTTCTTCTCGAAGCGGACGTTGGTGCCAGTTACTTTGCTGTAGTTTTTTATCCAGTTGGATGTTACATTTCGAATCAAGCAATTTTGCCAGTGAAGTTTGCTCGTAATTAAGCAGTTTGGCAATCACTTCTGTATCTGCAATATGCTGCGGATAGCATTGCAGAGAATGCAGCAACCGCAAATCTTCTCCGGGGCAATGCACAAGCTTTTGAATAGCAGGGTCGGCAAAAACGGCAAAAAGCAAACCCATATCTTCAATATGGATCGGATCAATGATATAACAGTGCTCCGGGGTAGCCACCTGTATCAGGCAAAGATCGAATCCATAGGTATTGCGGTCCCGGTCAAACTCAAGATCAAAAGCGATGACAGGGGCCGCTGAGAGAATCTTACAAACTTCCGGCAAGGCATCCCCGTTGTTTATATAGGTATATTGTTTTTGCTGCGTCATGTATTCCCAAATTTTTAAAAAATCTAAAACCCGGACTCATCCAACAAGACGTTTATTTTTACTTTATTGTTTGGATGATGCTGATTGCTGACCCTCTGTTTTTTACTGATATCCGTTCCAAACTTTCTTTTTCTGATCAAAAAGCCAGAAAATGCCATTGGCATATGCAGCGTTAAAGGCTCCGTAAAGCGGTTGTTCGGCGGGTACATAAAGGGTATATTTCAATCCCTGATTCCGGGTATCGTATAATTCAATACATCGTTTGGTGATGTTGATCAGTCCGAGATCACGCCCTTTTTCGCCGGTGGACAAAATGGTCAGATTATTGTAAACCGGTGCATTGCGATCAAAAGCAGCGTAACTCTTGCTCGTAATCTCGCTCATAGCATAGGTATCCACAAAGTTTCCGCTTTCTGCACTGTAGGCATTCAGCATCCCCCCCGAAAAAAACAAAATGAGATGATCCGGTGCAAAATAGGCCCCCACGGCCTGTTTATCTGATACGGCGGTTTTGTCGAACTTGGATTCGAGCCCTGTTGGTAAACCTTTTTTATTGAGGGTATAGGAAAACCAACCCAATTGATCGGTAGCATTGCCTTCCAAAACGCGCAACCTTGGATTGTACCAAAGACCACGAATATCTGCTCCGGCATTCAAAGAGTCGAGCCTTTTCCCTTTTTCATTAAAGATAAACAAGGGAGCATCCTTTTCTCCCGCCATGGTCACATAGTATTTTCGCTGAAAGGGATGCCAAACAACGGCTGTGCCATCTTCAGCGTTTTGCCCTCCAACAGACAACTCCATTACTTTCACAAGGGTACGGGAATCTAAAAATTGACCAAAACATGCTGGAGATACCAAAACACACAAAACAAGGAATCTTTTAAACATAAATGGGAGATTTCGAGCTACAAAAGAACAACAATATTTGATAAGCGTTGATTAGTTAACTATTTTGCAGGCTTGCTGTGTAAAATAATAAAAATAAACATATCTAAAATATTGTGATCAATATGAACTTATCTGCAGAAATAAAGCGATTACCACGGCATTTTTTACCTCAGGATTTTAGCTTAACAACCTGGCCTGAACTCGAGCCCTATTTCGTCCATCTCAGAGACCGGAAGTTGGAAACCCGCTCAGATTTAATACAATGGCTGCAGGACATGAGTGAACTGGAAGCTGCCATCAGCGAGGATGCCTGCTGGAGGCAAATCAAAATGACTTGCGACACTGAAAGCAAAGAACTGGAAGAAGCCTTCCATTTTTTTGTAACTGAAATTCAGCCGCAAATGCAGCCGTACATGGATATGCTGAACCGCAAACTGGTTGAACACCCATTGGTGGCAGCACTTGAAAAGGAAGAACCGGAATACCACACTTATTTAAGAACTGTTCGTAAAAACATTGAATTATTTCGTGAAGAAAACATAGCCCTGCAAAGCGATCTCAGTATTCTGCAGCAGCAATACGGACAAATTACCGGCCGTATGACCATCACCCACAAGGAGCAGGAATACACCATGCAACAGGCCGCAAAATTCTTATTGAGTCAGGATCGCGATGAAAGAGAAGCAGTTTATCGCAAAATACAGGAAAGAAGATTGCTAGACAAGGGTAACCTGGATGCTCTTTTTGATAAACTTATTGAAAAAAGACATCAGGTTGCTACCAATTCAGGATTTGAAAACTTCCGCGATTATAAATTTAAAGAACTCGGCAGATTTGACTACAGCAAAGAAGACTGTTATCTTTTTCATGATGCGGTAAAGCAACATGTGATTCCGATCATCAATACGATTTATGAACATAAAAGATCGGTGCTGGACGTAGAAACCCTGCGCCCTTGGGATCTGGAAGCCGAACCCGAAGGCATTCCTCCTTTGAAACCATTTACAGATGGAGATGACCTGCTGGAGAAAAGCATTGCCTGTCTCGACAAGCTGAATCCCTTTTTTGGAGACTGCTTTAGAACCATGAAGCAAATGGGGCATTTTGACCTGGTAAGCCGCAAAGGCAAAGCACCGGGAGGATACAACTGTCCACTGGCAGAAAGCGGGGCTCCGTTTATTTTTATGAATGCCGTTGGACAAATGGATGATGTAACCACGATGGTTCATGAGGGTGGGCATGCAGTGCACAGCTTTCTGGCACACGATTTGGCCCTGAGCGGATTTAAAGAATACCCCATGGAAATAGCCGAAGTGGCAAGCATGACGATGGAACTTTTTACCATGGATCACTGGGAGGTATTTTTTAAGGATGCCGAAAGCCTCCGGCGGGCTAAAATCCATCAGTTGGAAAGAGCGATTACCATTTTCCCATGGATTGCCATGATTGATAAATTTCAACACTGGCTGTATGAACACCCAAGGCATAGCCGCAATGAGCGGGCAGTAGCCTGGATGAATTTGTTGGATGAGTTCGCAATCAGCAGCCTAGATACAAGCGGTTTGGAAATGTACCGGCGCAGCGGCTGGCAGCGGCAACTGCATTTGTTTGAAGTGCCTTTTTACTATATTGAATACGGCATTGCTCAATTAGGAGCTATCGGTATTTGGATGCAATACAAAAAAGATCCGCAGATGGCTATTGGAAAATATATTGAAACGCTGAAACTCGGGGGCACCAAAACGTTGCCGGAGCTCTATGAAACAGCAGGCATCAAATTTGACCTGTCTCCGGAATACATCCGGCAGCTCACAGACTTTGTTTCCAAAGAAATCAATTCGCTTTTGTACAATTAAAAAATCCCCTCCGGTTTGCCTCAAAAGCAGAGTGGAGGGGATTTTTGTCTTTTTATCCTTTATATTAATTGCTGCAATGCTGACAAATCCCATTGATCAGCATTTCGATATTCCTTACGTTAAACATGCCGGGCAATTCTACGAGCGGAATTTGCACTTCGTTCAGGCATTGCGTTTGCCCGCATTGCTGACAGTAAAAATGGACATGGTTGTCGTGATGATGCCCCTCGCTGCAATTGCCTTTGCATAAGGCATAGCGGGTCACCCCGTCGCTTCCTGAAATGGGATGAATCAAGCCTTTATCGGTAAATACCTGAAGGGTGCGGTAAATGGTAACCCGATCAAGGTTTTCGAGTTCCTTTTCTATATCGCTATGACGCAGGGCACCCCGGTCCTTATCGAAAAACAGACCAAGAATCTGCTGCCTGCTAGCCGTAACACTCATGTTATTGGCTTTTAATATTTCTGAAGCTGACTCTGACATATACTATGGTATTCATTAATTTGAAAAAGCTGCCATCAGCGTGGCGGCGCATTCCCAAATATATTATTTACAAATAATCCGCCATCCCCTTCGCTGTAAACCTGATGATAATCTTCAATTAATTGATTGACTTCCTTACTTTTTAAACCGTCATATACTCCGCGAACCTGCCCCTTTCTGTCCACAAGTGCCAAAAACTGCGAATGCAGAAACTGATCCTGTATAGCTCCCACATTATTCTGCGGATCATCGATCCGGTAACTGTCCCGTGCAATTTTATAAAGATCGAGCTTATTTCCGGTAAGGAATTGCCAGGTTTTCTGATTTACCCCAATGCTGTCTGCATAATGCTTGAGCAAAGGCACGGAATCAATCTCCGGCTGACAGGTATGGCTCAGAATCAACAAATCCTTTTCCTCTTTGAGCGCATCGTATATTTTGTGCACATTGCTGTTCATGGTCGGGCAAATGCCGGTGCAGGTTACAAAAAAGTAATTGGCAATGTATACTTTTCCGGCCGTTTGCGCTTGCCTTACCGTATCCCCGTCCTGATTGATAAATTCAAAAGGCTTTACATAACTGATTACCGGCAATTTGGCTCGCCAGTTGTCGGTACCACTAAACACAAAATAAAAAAAGCCCAGCAATAAAAAGACTACTGCCAAACCGTAAAAAAGAAATTTTCGCTTTCCTTGCATCATAATGCATTTAATATGAACAACTTATGAATATTTTCGAACCAGGATCTCTCTATGCTAATTTCTTCCCGCTGCATTCTGCTTCAAGATCCGAATGCATTTTATAACAATTTTAATATGGCAAAGTTATCTCAATTTAAAGGGCAACCCATTATCTTTGCAACATTGTTACAAAAAATTTAGCAAGGAATCTTTATCCGATGCGTAGTAGTTTTATGAAAATCAATTGGGACGGGCTTGGAATAGGTACTTCTCTGGCTTGTGCCATACATTGTGCGGTATTGCCTTTATTCTTTACAAGTGTTCCCTTGCTCGGTACCAATATTATTCACAATCCCTGGTTTGAATGGACCATGATTCTGCTGGCGCTTGGGATTGGCATCAATGCGCTGCGGCATGGATATCTGCGGCATCACCATCGCATACTCCCTATTGTACTCTTAACCTCAGGTTTTGCCTTTTTAATTGCCAAAGAGTGGATGGGCGCCTTGCACATTCCATTCGTAATATTAGCCGTTGGTCTCATTATTTCGGCACATTACCTTAATTACCGGCTTTGCCGCAAAGCCAATCATTGCCATGCCAACGATTGTGATCATTAGGTAAAAAAGGAAGTACTTCTCTTCATTTCTATCAGAAAGAAAAAGCCACCTACTTCCTCACCGCACTCCCCTGATAAAACCGCCACTGACTGATAAAATCCCTTGTCAACTTTTGCTTGGTCAAAATGGCCCGAAGCATTTCAACCGGCATGCTGTTTTCAAGTAAAACCGAATCATGAAATTGCTTATAACTCATCTTGCCGGATTCTACCAATTCTTTTTTGAGCGCATAAAACTGAAAGGCTCCGGTCATGTAAGCAAGCTGATATAACGGGCCATAGTTTGACGTAAAAGACCGGCGAACTTCGCCTTCCGCATTCGCCCGTTCGTGGCCAACCCGATCTACCAGAAAGTCGATGCATTGTTGCGGGGTCCATTTACCCAATTGATAATTGAGCGAAAAAATAATTCTCGCACAACGGTGCATTCTCCAAAACAGCATGCCGATTTTATCTTCCGGAGATTGCGGGAACCCTTTATCCCAAAGCAGGAACTCCCAGTACAGCGACCAACCTTCGGTCCAGAACGGGGTGCGGTAAAACCGGTACGATTTGTAGCGATTATTCATAAACTGCTGCAGGTGGTGTCCGGCAATCAATTCATGGTGTACGGTTGCTCTTGAAAAGTGGGGGTTGTTTCCCCGCATACTCATCAGCTTGTCTTCGGGTTGCATGTCATCAGTTGGGTAGGAAATCTGCAGGACTTCGCCACCCAAAAAGAAAGGACTGATCAATTGTTGCTTCGGTGGAATCATCCGCATCCGCCAGGTTTCCTCGGCCATAGGGGGTATGGTAATCAGGTCGTTCTTTTTCAAAAAATCAACCGACTCATTGTATAATTTAAACATCGCTTCGGGCTGATAGCCTACCGGAACAAAACTCATTTTCACCTTTTCCTGAGCGGCTTTCCAATCGTCTCCGAAACCCATTTCGCGGCTTGCTTTTAGCAGTTCGGCATCGCACCAGGCGAATTCCTTATTGGCAATATCAATCAGTTCTTCGGGGCTGTAAGGAATGTATTCAAATTGCAGCAACCGAATCAGTTCTGTCCGGCCAATTGGCTGACCAATGATGCCGCTGCCATCGTTTTTAGGCAATAGCGAGCTGTCGACCCGGGAGTACATTTTTTTTGCATACACACCCAACAGCGAATCCACCTGACCGTATGGCTTTTTTACCCACCAACTAAATTCAGGATCGTAACCATTGTAAAAACTAAAAACACTTTGAAGGGCCTCCCTTTGTCCATTAATTACTTCTACACCGAGGTTCACTTTATCAGGAGTCATTTTGGGAACCTTTGCCAGGTTTGCAATATCCTGTTGAATTGCTTTAGCAACCTGATTCAATTGTCCGGCAACCAATTCGCTGTTGAGGTGGGTGCCACGACGCCTCAAGGTTTCAATCGCATATAGCGGTATCCCCGATGACACAAGCGTTTGAATAGCAGTATAGGTTTTCGCTTCTTCATCAAGCAGGAAAAGTTCCTGTTCGATTTCCCGCTTCAGCAACAGCCAATCTACCTGTCCGCCGGTCGAAAACGACTCGAAGGGGAGTTTGTCCATTTTTACTTTTAAATCGTTGTAAAACTTTTTAAACCTTTCCCTTCTCTCCGGCGACCCATCGATGGTGTAAAATCTTGAGAGACTGCCTTTGTCGGCCTGAAACTGAATAATGAAATCATACATTTCTGTTACACCCGGCATTTGGCTAAAAGCAGCGGTTGGCGCAGATAAAAATGCCAAACACAAGCAAAGCGCTCCTAAAAAATGAATCCTGCCAAATGTATCTCCGGCATGTTTCCAAACCTGACCCATCTTTTTCCCGTTTTCAGTATTTTTATTGCCATCGATTTGAATATTACCCGGTTCTTCCATTTCGTAAAGAGGGCTCTTATTTATTATTGAACTCCGGCTAACATCATTGCTGAATTTCATAGATTTCATGATTGAACAGATTCTTAGAATTTGATTGGAGTCCCTTCCACAGAACAGGCAAGACTCCCTTTTTACCTGACTGATATACTGCAAGGTAACAACATGGCTCTCAAAAACAGATGCCTGATGGGGGAAGTGCCGTTTTTCAACGGTATCTCTTTGCAGAAAGCAGGAGAATCGAAATGATGGAGGCCAAAGCACCCCCGGATTGGAATCTTTTCTACCACTCCTGCCCTTATGAACATCAGATAAACAGGGCGCTGACGGGTTGACTCAGCTCCTTTATGGTTCATCAACATGGGAGTGCAAACCGGAGCAGATTGGAACCCAGTTTGATACAAGCAAAGAGGCTATCTTTTGCAAGACAGCCTCTTTGTAAATGATATAACCTTTTACAGTTTTCTTTAAGCCCTTTCCGGAGCAAGTCCCCAATGTTCTGGAGAGCGCCACAAACCGCTTAACAATAGTTCCCGCATAAAAAAGAATTCTTTAGGTAGTTTATCGTATAAAGAGCTGAACAACTCTTCGTGACCCAGAATTTCTTTTTTCCAGAGCTCACGATCAATTTCCATGATCTTACAAAACTGCTCCTCTGTAAAATCGAGTCCGTTCCAGTCCAGATCTTTGTAGCGTGGCATCCAACCCACAGGGCTTTCCACTGCAGAAGTGCGACCTTTGATCCGGCCAATGATCCACTTGAGCACCCGGAGATTTTCTCCAAATCCCGGCCAGGAAAAATTACCTTCTTCGTCTTTGCGAAACCAGTTCACACCAAAAATACGGGGGGCATTCGGGAGATCCCGGCCAAAATCGAGCCAGTGGTTCCAGTAGTCAGCCGCATGGTATCCCATAAATGGCAACATCGCAAAGGGGTCGCGACGTACCTTGCCTACTTCGCCAAAGGCAGCGGCAGTCATTTCGCTACCCATGGTAGCAGCCAGATAAACCCCGTAATTCCAGTTGAATGCCTGATAAACAAGTGGTACCGTGGTAGCCCGGCGGCCACCAAAAATGAAGGCTGCAATACGTACCCCTTTTGGATTATTCCACTCTTTATCAATTGCCGGATTATTACTTGAAGGAGCTGTAAAACGGGCATTGGGGTGCGCCGCAGGTTTGCCTGAGGATGCATCAAATGGTTTTCCGTGCCAGTCAATCAGCCCTTCAGGAACTTCTTTGGTCATACCTTCCCACCATACATCCCCATCAGGAGTAATTCCTACATTGGTAAAAATAGTATCCTTTTCCACGCTTTTCATGGCATTGGGATTGGTACTATAATTGGTACCGGGAGCCACACCAAAATAACCGCTTTCGGGGTTGATGGCATATAAACGGCCATCGGCATTCTTGTGGATCCAGGCAATATCATCTCCAACAGTGGTCACCTTCCAACCGGCCATGCCCTCAGGAGGAATCATCATAGCAAAGTTTGTTTTACCACAGGCGCTTGGAAAAGCCGCTGCTACATAATCTTTTTCGCCTTCGGGAGATTCTACCCCCAGAATGAGCATGTGCTCGGCAAGCCATCCTTCTTCATGTCCCATTACACTTGCAAGCCGCAGGGCAAAACATTTTTTACCCAACAGCGCATTGCCGCCGTAGCCACTGCCATAAGAAATGATCAAACGGTCTTCGGGAAAATGGGTGATATATTTAACCGTAGGATTACAAGGCCATTTTGCATCCTGCTGGCCGGGTTCAATCGGTGCACCCACGGTGTGGATACAACGTACCCATTCGCCGGCAGTCATGTGGCTATAAATTTCATCACCCATCCGGGTCATCAGTTTCATGTTTACTACTACATACTCGCTGTCGGTAATTTCTACCCCATAACGGCTCAGTGGACTTCCTACCGGTCCCATACAAAATGGAATTACATACAGGGTACGCCCTTTCATGGCTCCCTTGGTCAGGGGCTCCAGAATGTCTTTCATTTCGCGGGGATCCATCCAATTATTAGTAGGACCTGCATCATCTTTGCGCCGGCTGCAAATAAAGGTTTTGTCCTCTACCCTCGCTACATCGCTCGGATCGCTAAAACAGGCATAACTGTTGGGTCTTTTGGCTTCGTTCAGTTTTATAAAGGTCCCCTGCGAAACAAGCTTTGCACAAAGCTGATTGTATTCCTCGTCCGTTCCGGTACACCAATGTACCTGATCCGGTGCCATATGGGTTACCATGGTTTGTACCCAGTCTTCAATTTCAACTTTGGCGTCTTTCTGACGACCTAATAAACCTTTTCTTTCTGTAAACATATCATTTGTTTTAAAAATAAGAATTACGATCAGGTATGGGCGATAACCCATACTTGATGCAAATTGGTTAAAAACAACAGGATAAAAAATGAGCAACGTCATGGAAAACAATTCTTTGTCCCCATGAGTTGAACTGCAAACAATCGGTCGCAAAGATGTGGAAAAAGGCAACAGCAAACCGCAGGAGGTTCGTTATTTTTGCAGCATATTGTGGTAATGGACTAAGATGAGGAGGTATTAAAATGAAAAGCAACAACACACAACTGCAAAAACTGGAGCGGCTTCTTGCCGAAGGAGGCTATGTAATGCGGTACGAACGGGGTAACTTTCAAAGTGGCTATTGCATACTTGAGCAAAAACGCGTCGTCGTTCTCAATAAGTTTTTACAGCCCGAAGGCCGGATACAAACCTTGACGGATCTGATTCCGGTGGTAAAAATCAATATAGATGACTTAACCGATGAAAGTCAGAAATTGTATCAAAAAATTATGAAAGGCATCATTGCAGAATAATCAATCAGAGAAAACCAAAGGATACATGCCCGCACCCGCGTTTACGGTTACTTTTTTAGGCACAGGCACAAGCGGTGGCGTTCCTATGGTGGGTTGCGAATGTACGGTATGTACTTCTCCTGATCCACTTGACAAAAGACTGCGTAGCAGCATCATGGTAGCATCGGCAACAACCCGGATCGTTATTGATGCCACGCCCGATTTCAGACAGCAAATGCTGCAGTATCAGGTAAAGAAGATCGATGCATTATTGGTAACACATCCCCACAAAGACCATATCGGAGGGATTGACGATACCCGTCCATTTCAATTCCTGCAACAGGCACCTACGCAGGTTTATGGTTCAAGGGGGAGTCTCGAAGGGGTAAAACGCGAAATACCCTATGCTTTTACCCCGAACCCCTATCCCGGTGTCCCTCAAATTGAAATGCATACCATTGATCAGGAACCTTTTCAGATTGGAGATCTCCTCATTACCCCCATCCTCGTGTGGCACCATAAAATGCCGGTGCATGGGTTTCGGGTGGGCAACTTTACTTACATTACCGATGCCAACCGGATAGAACCCGAAGAACTGGAAAAGATAAAGGGCAGCCATACCCTTGTGCTCAATGCGCTACGCAAACAATCCCATATATCGCATTTTACGCTGCAACAGGCGGTAGACTTATCGCAGGCATTGCAGATTCCTCAAACTTATTTCACCCATATCAGCCATCAACTCGGCCGACAGGTGGAGATCAATGCCGAGCTCCCATCTAATATTTCGCTTGCTTTCGACGGGCTGCAACTGCATTTTTAAAATTCAGGTAGGTTTCGTTTAATGGACTTGCACTTTTCTGTAAAAAATTGTATTTTGCTGCAAACGTTGCCCCATGAACACAAAACAAACCCATTCGTTCGTTCAGGAAATCCGTAGCTATTTTATTTTTTCCCGCTCACAGAGACGGGCCCTGAATATACTTGTGCTATTGCTGGCAGCCATGCTTATGTGGAGATGGTTTGCTAACAAACAGGCAGAGCGACAGGAGACAGCAACCCCTTTTATAGTGGTGGAAGTGATGGAGGAGCTACAGGTGAAACAAGAGACCAACGAATCCTATCCGGCCTATGCATCCCCCGATTATAATACCCGGCAAGGAACCAACAAATACCCGAAAGAACCGCCGATGCGGACAGAAAACCTTTTTGCCTTTGACCCCAATACTGCCGGTGCCGAAGAACTCGCCGACCTTGGTTTGCGTGCTTCCACCATCCGCATCCTTTTAAATTATCGAAGCAAGGGTGGCCAATTCCGCAAACCGGAAGACCTTGGCAAACTTTACGGACTAAAACCTGAAGAAGCCGAAGCCCTGATTCCGTGGGTACGCATCCCGGAAATAAAGGAGAACCAAAGCAATCCTTCTAATCCCACCTTTGCATCATCAGATCGCACCGAGTCCCCCGTTTACCGCAAAGAGCCCAAGGCAGTTCCGATCATTGATATTAATCGCACGGATCCTTTTTCGCTGCAGGCATTGCCGGGTATCGGCGAAAAAAGAGCGGCAGCTATCGTCAATTACCGGCAATTGCTTGGTGGTTTTATCAGCATGGAACAAATAGGCGAAGTATATGCCATTCCCGATTCGGTATATCAAAAAATAAAACCCTACCTGCAATTCAGTCCGGGCGAAGTAACAATAATGAGCCTCAATACCATTACGGAAGAGGATCTGAAAAAACATCCCTATGTAGGCTGGCAAAAGGCAAGGGCTATTATTGCCTACCGCAAACAGCATGGGAATTTTCAATCGGTGGAGGAGCTCCTGAAAATACATATTCTGAAACCCGATTGGCTCGACCGGGTGAAGCCCTATCTCGGGCTATAACCCACGCTAACATCCGTGACCACCATTTAAATATCCGCTACAAAGCAAGAATTGTATCGATTTGCTTCAGTTCCCCCTCAGTAAATGAAGTATTATTAAGACAGGCAAGATTCTCCTCCAACTGCTTTACCGAACTGACCCCGATCAGCACAGAAGTAACCCGCTTATCTTTCATCAACCAAACAATCGCCATTTGGCTGAGCAATTGTCCTCTTTGTGAAGCAAGCTCGTTCAGTTGTCTGATCTGCGATAAGCGATTTTCTGTCAGGTCTTTTTCTTTCAAAAATCCATGCGATTTAGCTACCCTTGAATCTTCAGGAATCCCATGCAGATAACGATTGGTAAGCATGCCCTGCGCTAAGGGAGAAAACGGAATACAACCGATGCCTTCCTGTTCGAGGACATCGA
>JBGSNV010000081.1:0-1616 GCA_041739485.1 Chitinophagaceae bacterium | reverse complement strand
ATTGGTGAAAATTTTATTAAAGAGTCCCTGCTGACTCAAAGCACCAATTATTTTACCCTCCTCCATTACCGGCAGGTTTTCAATATCGTATTTCTCCATCAGGGCTACGGCATCTCCGACACTATGCCCGGGCTCAACCGTCACCAGTCGCTGCGATTTGCGTCCGCTTACCAGATCCTTAAAAGTCTTTACATCTAAAAACCCACGTTCCATCATCCACTGATCATTGTACACCTTGCCAACATACCGGCTGCCATGATCATGGAAAATAACGACTACAAGATCCTCTTTTTTCAACCGGGAACTTAATTGCATCAATCCCTGCAACGCACTTCCACAGCTATATCCTATAAAAATACCTTCTTCCTTAGCAATGCGGCGGGCCATTACAGCACCGTCTTTATCAGTTACCTGCTCAAAATGATCTATATACTGCATGTCGTAATTCTCCGGCACAAAGTCTTCCACAATTCCTTCTGTACTATAAGGATGTACTTCTTTCATATCAATTTCGCCGGTACGGAAATATTTGGTCAGCAGGCTGCCGTAGGAATCAATAGCATACACCTGAATAGCGGGATTCTTTTCTTTCAGGTATTTAGCGGTTCCGGAAACTGTTCCGCCGGTTCCGGTAGCCACAACAAGGTGGGTAATTTTACCTTCGGTTTGTTCCCAGAGTTCGGGTCCGGTTGTTTCATAATGTGCTAACCGGTTGGCAAGGTTGTCGTATTGATTTACATACCAACTATTCGGCACCTCGGTCGACAATCTTTTGCTGACACTATAATAACTCTTTGGATCCTCAGGCTCAACATTGGTCGGACAAACAATTACTTCTGCACCCACAGCCTTCAGGATATCTGCCTTTTCCTTGCTTTGCTTATCGGTAGTTGTAAAAATACATTTGTATCCTTTTACGATCGCCGCAAGGGCAAGCCCCATACCGGTGTTGCCACTTGTGCCTTCTATAATGGTACCACCTGGTTTCAACCAGCCGTTTTGTTCGGCTATTTCTACCATTTTTACCGCCATCCGGTCTTTAATGCTGTTGCCCGGGTTGAAATATTCCACTTTTGCCAATACAGTACAGGGCAAATGCCGGGTAATATTGTTTAATTGTATTAGTGGGGTATTTCCTATGGTTTCCAGTATGTTCTTTTTCCAGGCCATGCTTCGTTTTTATTTTTGCACAAAGGTAAAAGATTCTGTTCCGTCCCCCTGCATTTGAAACAAAGGATTCAGTATACAGTGGATATTTTCACATTTTGTACCGGGGAATAAGCAGGATGGGTGGCCAATAAGTCCGACATTTGCCATCCTGTAAGGTATGAAGCATCTAAAAGCACTGAATAAATATTTTTGGAAGTACAGATGGCGTTTGGGTGCCGGTATTTTTTTTGTAATAATCTCCAACTATTTTGCCATTCTGGCGCCACAGGTTGCCGGTTATGTAGTAGATAAGGTTCAGCAATTATTACCCGGTGGGAGTGCCCGACCGGTTCCCCGACAAAATGATTTTTTAATCAATGCATTTATTGATTGGATGGATCAGGGAAAATGGTCCTTTGGTAATATTGTGATTTTTAGCGGGCTTGTAATTTTATTGCTGGCAATTA
>JBGSNV010000025.1:0-3740 GCA_041739485.1 Chitinophagaceae bacterium | reverse complement strand
CGGTTGATTTTGAGATTATCAACGGCAAACCCGACACCTATGTCATTACGGGAGATATAGATGCCATGTGGCTGCGGGACAGTACGGCTCAGGTTTGGCCCTACCTCCCGCTGATGAAGAAAGACAAGCGGCTTCAGGAACTGATCAAGGGGGTGATATACCGGCAAACCCAATGCATCCTGATCGATCCTTATGCCAATGCTTTTTACAAAGACCCTAATCAGGTGAGCGAGTGGAAAGACGACCTCACCAAAATGAAGCCGGGCATACATGAGCGCAAATGGGAAATTGACAGTCTCTGCTACCCTATCCGGCTTGTGTATGCTTATTACCAAGAAACCGGCGATACTTCCGTGTTTGATAAAGACTGGATCGAAGCCATGCGGCTTGTATATCAAACCTTTAAGGAACAGCAACGTTTTGATGGGAAAGGACCTTATAGTTTTCAAAGAACGACAGCATGGGCTACAGATGGCGTGCCGCTCGGTGGCTATGGCTATCCCGTAAACCCCAATGGACTGATTGTTTCAATTTTTCGGCCGAGTGATGACGCTACTTTGTTTCCCTTTCTGATCCCTTCCAATTTTTTTGCCGTGGTTTCGCTGGAACAGCTATCCAAACTTTTGGTATTGCCGGCGCTTGCTCAAAATAGCCTTGCCAAACAAGTAGCTGCTTTGCAAAAGCAGGTAAATGAAGCACTGGAAAAACATGGCATCATACAGCACCCTCAGTTTGGACGCATCATTGCTTTTGAGGTAAATGGCTTTGGCAGTTTCCACATGATGGATGATGCCAACGTACCCTCCTTGCTGTCTCTCCCCTACCTCGGTGCCTTTGCGCCCACCGATCCATTGTACCTGAATACCCGGCAGGTGGTGCTCAGCCAAAACAATCCCTTCTTTTATCAGGGAAAGGCTGCAACCGGTATTGGCGGTCCGCATACCGGGGCGGATACTATATGGCCGATGAGCATCATTTTACGTGCTATTACAAGTGTAGATGAAACGGAGATAGCTACTTGTATAGAAATGCTCCGCAAAACGCATGCCGGCACGGGTTATATGCACGAAAGCATTCACAAGGACGATGCCAATCAGTTTACCCGTAAATGGTTTGCCTGGGCCAATACCCTTTTTGGGGAAATGATCTGGAAAGTTTACCGGGAAAGAAAACATTTATTGGTGTAGGCTTGATTGCCGGAGTGGATTATTTTGATTATGTCAATATAGACAGATATCCAAGGTTTTAAAGTTATAGAAGCGAGCTGGATTATATAACCTCATTTGGCAAAATGCGCGTATTTCAACAAGAAATAGGTATCTATTGATCAAAAGACCTTTCCTCGGGTTATGAATACCTTGGGGTCCCTTGTGCTTTTTTTAATTATTTTTGTTGAATACTTAATTTCTTATCCAAAAAGCAATACTCCGGTTTTATCTTTATTTTAAATAAATTCTTTATGAAAAATATCACTATTTCAATACCAGATAACGAATATCCTTTTTTCATAAAACTCATTAAACAATTCAATTTTGTTACGATAAAGGAAACGACAGAAGCACCTCCATCCAAACAACAATTTACAGATGGACTGTCCGAAGCAGTTGACGAGGTAATTGAGATAAAAGCAGGAAGAATACAAGGACAATCACTCAAAGATTTTTTGAATGAATTATAGTGTTATTCCTATCACAAATTTCAAAAGGGAAGCAAAACGTCTGATAAAAAAATTTCCTTCGCTTAAACAAGAATTAATCCTTCTTGAGGACACCCTGAACAATAATCCAACTCTCGGTACAAAGCTCGCTAAGAATTGTTTTAAAATCCGCCTTGCCATTGCATCCAAAAACAAAGGAAAAAGTGGTGAAGCAAGAATTATTACCCATGTCCATGTATATGGCAAAACGGTATTTCTCCTTTCCATCTACGACAAAATCGAAAGAGAAGATATGGATGAAAAAGAACTTAATTTACTATTGCAGGAACTGCCTTTATAAAAACAGGGCACTTACCCAATCAGATATATCTTCCATGTATTTATTAGCGAACCAAAGATGGCTGGATGATTAAACAAACAGATAAAAAGCTCAGATATGTACAAAAAACAGTTGGGCCAATAGATAACAAACAGCAGTCCCGGTAGTAATAAAATCACCACTGGCATGATCTATCCACCTTATTATAATTGTTACCGTTTTGCCTTCCAGCCTCCGTAAAAAATTCTTTTTTTTAAAAAAACACACACCTCCTTTAAACCTCTCCCTTCTTTTAACGTCAAAAAAATATGCATCCGATTCAAAAGCAAAATCATCTTTTCTGGCGGGCCGGATTTGGCCCCACACCCGATATGTTGATCCAATCAACAGCCTTTGATCCTCAAAAGTACTTTACTGCTTTGTGGCTGGCTTCGGAAAAAAAACCGGTGCCTTTCCGGGTAGTAGAAAATACAATAGACGGACTTGCTAACGGCATCGGGGCAATGGCCCGGATGCAGCAACGGCAAAATATGGAAGATGAAGCCGCCAAAGCCGAGGCCCGTAAAAAACAACAGCAACAAAACCGGGAGGCTGTCCGCAGCCTGAACCTGACCTGGATGGACGAGATGGTAAACAGCCCGGCACAACTTCGCGAAAAAGTGGCCCTCTTCTGGCACGGACATTTTTCCTGCCGCATCATCAACAGTTATTTTCAACAGCAACTCATCAATACCATTCGCGAACATGCCTTAGGCGATTTTGGCACCCTGCTGACCGAAGTAAGCAAAAGCCCAGCTATGCTTCAGTTTTTAAACAATCAGCAAAACCGGAAAAACAGCCCCAACGAAAACTTTGCCCGGGAAGTGATGGAGCTTTTTACACTCGGTCGCGGAAATTATACCGAGCAGGATGTAAAAGAAGCCGCCCGGGCTTTTACCGGATGGGGGTTTAACCTGCAGGGGGAATTTCAGTTCCGACCCTTTGTACACGACAACGGGCAAAAAACGGTACTCGGAAAAACCGGCACTTTTTCGGGAGAGGATGTATTGAAGATTTTACTGGAACAACCTGCCACCGCAAAATTTATCTGTACCAAATTCTACCGCTTTTTTGTGAATGATACCGTGCAGGAAGCAAAGGTGGAATTGGTGGCAAAAAGATTCTTCGAAAGTGGCTATCAAATGAAAACCCTTTTGCAGGATATGTTTACGGCCGAATGGTTTTATGCTTCTGAGCAAGTGGGTACCCGAATCAAGGGACCGATAGAACTGATGGTTGGCTTACAACGTCAACTGCCCATGCAATTAAAAAATAAAAACGCTTTGCTCCTGTTACAGCGGGCACTTGGTCAGATCCTGTTTTACCCACCCAATGTAGCAGGATGGCCCGGAGGAAAGACATGGATCGATAGCAGCTCGCTCCTGCTGCGCATGCGCATTCCGCAGCTGCTTGCCTCCAACGAGGGGGTAGACGTCGCTTTAAAAAATGACGACGATAATGATATGGGACGCGGTAACAAAGGCATGAACCGTTTTGTGGTGCAGGCAAATATCGACTGGAAAAAGGCACTTGAACCGATAGGGAAACTCCCCCGCGACAAACAATACGATATGCTTTCGGCAGTAATGCTGCAAACCGGGCGGAGACCTGAAATAGATTTCATGAAACAATTCATTCAAGGCGATCAGGAGGGACCTAAGATGACAATCGCCCTGATGAGTTTGCCCGAATACCAACTTTGCTAATCCTTTAATGTTCGATCAT
>JBGSNV010000021.1:0-10365 GCA_041739485.1 Chitinophagaceae bacterium | reverse complement strand
CGAAACAACTTTTTAAAATGAACTTCGGTAAGTTGTTGCCAGTCTTCTTGTGAAAATTCGAGTATGGCTTCAATCGGTTCAAAGGCAGGTTCCTGATGGGGCGCGGAAAAACGGTTCCAAGGACAAACATCCTGACAGGTATCGCAGCCAAACATCCAGTTATCAAATTTTCCCTGAAGATGTCCGGGTATCAGGGCCTCTTTGAGTTCAATTGTGAAATAGGATATACATTGGCTGCCATTGATGGTTTTATCCGGTAAAATGGCATTGGTAGGGCAGGCGTCAATACAGCGGGTGCAGGTGCCGCAAAAATCTTTTTGAAAAGGATCGTCGGGGGTTAAAGCAAGATCTGTAATAAGGTTAGCAATAAAGAAAAAGGATCCGGACTGTTTTGTAATCAGATTACCGTTTTTACCAATCCAGCCCAGTCCGCTGCGCAAAGCCCAGCTTCGCTCTAGTACGGGCGCACTGTCCACAAAACCACGCCCCTGAACATCGCCTGCAAAGGCTCTTATTTTACTAAGAAAACCATTGAGTTGCTCCCGAATCACTTCATGATAATCCTGTCCAAAAGCATACTTGCTGATTTGCGGGGAATCCGGGTGTTGCTCTTTTTCCGGAAAATAGTTTTTTAAAACACTGATCACCGACTTTGCACCTGGTACGAGCAGGGTAGGGTCCACCCGCAGGTCGAAATGGTTTTCCATATAGCTCATGTTGCCATGATATCCTTTATGCAACCAGTTTTCCAACCGTTTGGCATCTTCATTCAGTCGTTTTGCTTTTGCAATCCCACACAGATCAAAGCCGGATTCCCGGGCGATTATCTTTATTTTTTTTTCAAAATCTGACACAAATCTTTATAGTTTTATAAAAAATCCCTAAAATTGCTTTTTAAAAAAAGAATCCACCGAAAAAAAAGAATCCACCGTTAACAATAAAAACACTTGACTTTTCGATTTAAAGAAACATCCCGAATATCGTTTAAAAAACCGTTTAACTAAACAAATCCCGCAATTTCCATGAAATTACATGCATTAAGCCTGCTTGGCATGCTCCTGTTCTCCATTCTTTGTTTCGGCCAAGGTAAATCACAAAAGGATAAAATTAAGTATGGCAACATCGAAGTCACTGATTTTGATCCTTCGGTACATGCTATCGACACCACAGCAGACGCAGTTATCCTTTACGACAAAGGCACTTCCTTTTTCCGGGCCAATAACGATGGTTGGTTTACCCTCATTTTTGAGCGGCATCAGCGCATAAAAGTTTTGACAAAGAACGGGATGGATGCAGCCAATTTTACCATTTTGCAGTACCGGGATACCCGTAATGAAGAAAAGATTGAAAAACTCAAAGCCGCTACCTATAACCTTGAAGACGGTAAAGTTATCGAGTCGAAGCTGAATGATAAAGAAATCTATAAGGACAAATTAGACCGGAACTATTCGCTCACCAAGTTTGGACTACCCAATGTGAAGGAGGGTTCTATCCTTGATGTAACCTATACCATTTCTTCAGATTTTATGTTCAATCTGAGGGAGTGGTCCTTTCAGGGAAGGTACCCACGTATCCACAGTGAGTATACAGCTCGAATCCCCGATTTTTTCAATTATGTGATGCTGGCACAGGGTTATATGCCCTTTACAAATAAAACGGTCAATCAATATCCCACCCGTTTTACCATTATTTTTCCCGGAGGCCCAACCGGACCCAATAGAAGGTCAGATCTACCGGCGGTAGAGACAGAAACCAAATGGGTAATGGAAAATGTACCGTCGATGAAGTCTGAGATTTTTACGACTACAGTAGATAATCATATTGCAAAAATTAATTTTCAACTATCCGAATACCGATTCCCGGATCAGCCGGTTCAACCGGTAATGGCTTCCTGGGTAAAGGTGGCAGATCAATTGATGAAGGATGAGGATTTCGGGGCGCATCTTTCAAAAAATAATAATTGGTTGAGTGACGATATCAAAAAGATTACTGCCGGTAAGGAAACTGATTATGATAAAGCAAAAGCACTTTATCATCATGTCCGGGATAAATTTACCATTGTTTCCGGTGGAGGTATTTATCTGAGTGACAATCCGAAAAATCTTTGGAAAAACATGAAGGGTAAATCAACGGATGCCAACCTGATGTTGGTGACCTTGATGAAGGGGATTGGCTTGACTGCAGATCCGGTTTTGCTCGGTACCCGGGACAATGGGTATATGAACGAGATTTATCCTATCATGAGTCAATACAATCAGGTGATCTGCCGCGTAGAAATTGATGGCAAATCACTTTTTCTGGATGCCACTACACCCATGCTTGGCTTTGGCCAATTGCCAGTAGACTATTACAATGGCGGGGCAAGGGTTATCAAACCAATGCCTGTTATTGCAAACCTTGATCCCAATGAAGTAAAAGAGCAAAAACTTACGGTGATCAGCATGTTTATGGATCAGGAAAAGCCATGGGAGATAAAGGTCAAAAATACGCCCGGCCCTTACGAATCGATGACTATTCGTAAAAAAGTAAATGAAAAAGGCGAGGCTCAATTAAATCAGGATATCCGGAATGCACTGCCTGCAGAAGCAGCTTTGACGGAAATGAAATTGGACCATTTAAAAGATTATGAAGATAAGTTATCCATCAATTATGTGGTTGACGCTGCTGAAATGGCCAATGAGGAAATCATTTATATCAATCCGCTTTTGGGAGAACGTCAAAAAGACAATCCCTTCCCTGCTGCGGAGCGCCGCTATCCGGTTGAAATGCCATATACATTTAAGGAAACCATTATTGTCAATATGATGATTCCCGATGGGTATCAGGTAGATGAAATGCCCAAACCTACCCGGGTGAAACTGGATAATGATGAGGGTATGTTTGAATACCTTGTACAGAATGATGGCGCTACTATTCAATTACGTTGTATTGTGGATGTAAAAAAAGCTGTTTTTTCTGCAGATACTTACAATGTGCTGCGCGACTTCTTTTCCTATATCGTTAAAAAACAGAGTGAGCAAATTGTCCTCAAAAAGAAAGCCTAAACCTTATGAGAACTATATTTTTTCTGGTTATTGGAATATTCCTGACCCAATCCCTTTTATCTCAGGATCTTTCAGTTTCAAATATTCCTGCCGGGCTGCTCATTAATGCCAATACCGTTAAGCGTTTTGAAACGATGGAGATTTCTATCAAATCCCCTGCTGTTTACACGGTGAAGCAGCGATATGCTTACACCATTCTCAACGAAAAAGGGGCTGGTTTTGCAGACTTTGGGGATTATTACGATCAGTTCAGGTCCCTCGACGATATTGAAGGCCGCCTGCTGGATAAGTTTGGTAAAGAGTTGAAAAAGGTGCGCAAAAAAGATATCTCCGATGTAAGCAGTGAAGGGGGTATTTCGGTTTCAGACGACCGGTATAAAACGCATAGCTTTAATTACAGTGACTATCCCTATACAGTAGAGTATTCAGTAACGGCTGAAATGAAGGGCGCCTTTTTTTTCCCTTCCTGGGTGCCGCAATGGTCGCCTTCTCAATCGGTACAAAACAGCCGCCTTATTGTAAATGTTCCGGCGTCAATCAGTATCCGGCACAAAGCATATAATTTTGAAGGTGCTGAAAAAGTTCAGAATCTACCCTCCGGAAAACAATACGAATGGTCGGTTTCCAATATGGCAGCTTCGCTTCCGGAACCTATGATGCCTGGCTGGGGAAGGGTGCGTACGAAGGTGGCTTTGGCTCCCAACGAATTTCAAATTGGAGGCTATCAGGGTAAGATGGGTTCCTGGAAAGAGTTTGGGTCCTTTTTGTATCAATTGACGGAGGGACGTGATGTCCTTCCCGAAAATATAGCACAAAAAGCAAAACAACTAACTGCTGGCATTGAAAATACGGAAGAGAAAATCAGTGTTTTATATGATTATCTGCAAAAAAATACCCGCTACATCAGTGTACAACTTGGTATTGGTGGCTGGCAACCGATTCCTGCAGCCAAGGTAGCAAGTACCGGTTATGGCGATTGTAAGGCACTTACCAATTATATGATGGCAATGCTCAAAGCCGTGGGTATTTCAAGCCGCTATACTGTAATTAAAAGTCAGGATGAAGGGGTGTATACCGATGTCGATTTTGTAAGTAATCAGTTCGATCATGTTATTCTTTGTGTTCCCAATGGAAAAGATACTACCTGGCTCGAGTGTACAAGCAATATTTTACCTGCCGGTTATCTGGGCGATTTTACAGGCAACCGTCCGGCACTTATTGTAGAAAAGGAAGGAGGAAAACTCGTTCGGACGCCTACTTATAAAAAATCGGAAAATCTGCAATCCCGGGTGGTAAAAGCGGTGGTTGGCGATAATGGAAATACGATGGTAAAGGCCAATACCTCCTATACCGGTCTGCAGCAGGATGATCTTGAAGGGTTTGTAAGTACTGCAAGCAAAGACGCGGTACTAAAAATGCTTCGGGATCGGTTTACCTTACCTACCTACGAAATTGATACCTATAACTACACGGAGTTGCGTGGACGCATTCCAAAGCTTCAGGAAGATATAGATATTTCAATTTTGGGATATGCGCAGGTTTCGGGAAAACGATTGATGGTGGTGCCCAATGTTCTTACAAAGAGTGGGGTAAAATTTGCAAAGGATACAGCCCGCAAATTTGATGTGGAACTCGATTATGATTATCTCGATTCTGATACCGTATACATTAAAGTGCCGGAGGGCTATGAAGCAGAAACGCTTCCCAAACCGGTTTCGGTTCAAACCCAATTTGGAGAATACAATAGTCAGGTTTCGTTTAAGGATGATGAGATCGTTTATATCCGTTCAGTTTCTCAAAACAGTGGGCGATATCCCGCCGCTGATTTTAATAAACTCGTTGAATTTTATGAGGCTATTTATAAATATGACCGGGCTAAAGCGGTTTTACGTAAAAAGGAATAATACCTGAGTGCTCAGGCCTGATGACCTGTTAAAATTTCCGGAAACCGTTGCGAGGCCTGACTTTGCGACGGTTTTTTATTTCGTTTACTGACAAAATTTCTTACCTTTTCCAATTGGATGGCGTTTTGTTGCTTACTTGATGTATCTGATTGAATCATCATAAAGTCTTCGGGCTACAAAATATACGAAAATGAATCTTGGAAATTTTACCGTTAAGGCTGCAGAAGCTGTGCAACAGGCACAACAACTCGCCTTTAATGCACAGGCTCCAAATATTGAAACGGAGCATTTATTAATGGCCTTGCTTGATCAGCAGGATTCTCCGGTAGAATACCTGCTGAAGAAAAACGGGGTCAATGTAACCAACCTGCTTAATAACCTTCGGATCCAAACTGAAAAACTACCAAAAGTGTCCGGAGAGCCAGCCCAAATGGTGAGCAGAGATATGAACAATGTAGTGCTACGGGCAGGGGCAGCACTCAAGAGTTTCGGGGATGAATTTGTAACCCCTGAGCACTTGTTAATGGCGCTGTTGCAGGTGAATGACAATACCGCCAAATTGCTTAAAGACGCTGGTTTATCTGAAAAAGGGCTGACTGCTGCCATTAAAGAACTACGCAAGGGCGAAACCGTAAAAAGCCAGACGCAGGAAACGCAATTCAACGCCTTGAATAAGTATGCGAAGAACCTGATAGAAATGGCCAGGAACGGCAAACTAGATCCGGTGATTGGACGCGATGAAGAAATCCGCCGTACCCTGCATATTCTCACCCGTCGTAGCAAAAACAATCCGATTCTTGTAGGGGAACCCGGTGTGGGTAAAACGGCTATTGCCGAGGGATTGGCTATGCGAATCGTAAACGGTGATGTGCCCGAAAATCTGAAAAGTAAAATCATTTATGCTTTGGATATGGGACAGCTGATTGCCGGGGCCAAATACAAAGGCGAATTCGAAGAAAGACTGAAAGGTGTTGTAAAAGAGGTAAGTGAAAGCGATGGGGAAATCCTCCTTTTTATTGATGAAATACATACACTCGTTGGAGCAGGAGGGGGCGAAGGGGCTATGGATGCTGCCAATATCCTGAAGCCAGCCCTTGCAAGGGGAGAATTGAGAGCAATTGGTGCAACCACGCTGAACGAGTATCAGAAATATTTTGAAAAAGATAAAGCTCTTGAACGGCGCTTCCAAAGGGTAATGATTAACGAACCAAGTGTGGAGGATGCCATCAGTATTTTACGGGGAATCAAAGACCGTTATGAAACCCACCACCATGTACGGATCAAGGATGAAGCTATCATTGCCGCTGTAGAGTTGTCGAGCCGATATCTGACGGATCGTTTTTTACCCGATAAGGCCATTGACCTGATTGATGAAAGTGCGGCTAAGTTGCGGCTCGAAATGAACTCCATGCCCGAAGAGCTCGATATTCTGGAAAGACAGATAAGGCAACTTGAAATAGAGCGGGAAGCCATTAAGCGGGAAAATGACGAAAGCAAACTCAGGGAACTGAATACAGAAATTGCCAATCTTTCGGTGGCAAGAGATACGCTGAAGGCCAAGTGGAATGAGGAGAAAGAGATTGTAGAAAAGGTACAGCAGGCCAAAGCCACTATCGAGCAATTAAAAATGGATGCGGAGCGTGCAGAAAGGGAAGGCGATTACGGAAAGGTAGCAGAGATCCGCTATGGAAAAATAAAAGAGCAGGAAGCGCTGATTGAAAAGGAAACCATAGAACTGGATTCATTGAGCGAAAAGCGCTTGTTGAAGGAAGAAGTGGACGCGGAAGATATTGCAGAAAGTGTAGCTAAGGCCACCGGTATTCCGGTAAGCCGGATGTTGCAAGGCGAGCGGGAAAAATTATTGCTGCTTGAAGAGGAATTGCACCGGCGTGTAGTAGGTCAGGATGAAGCGATAGAAGCAGTATCCGATGCCATCCGGCGCAGCAGGGCAGGTCTTCAGGATCCGCGCAAACCCATTGGCTCCTTTATATTTTTAGGAACTACCGGGGTGGGTAAAACCGAACTTGCCCGGGCATTGGCCGATTATTTGTTTGACGACGAACATATGATGACCCGTATTGATATGAGTGAGTATCAGGAAAAGCACAGCGTAAGCCGTTTAGTAGGTGCTCCTCCGGGATATGTGGGTTACGACGAAGGCGGACAACTGACGGAAGCGGTACGACGCAAACCCTACTCCGTTGTGCTGCTCGATGAAATTGAAAAAGCGCACCCGGATGTATGGAATATCTTGTTGCAGGTGCTTGACGATGGCAGGCTGACAGATAATAAGGGTAGGGTGGTAAACTTTAAAAATACCATCATCATTATGACGAGTAATATCGGCAGTCACCTTATTCAGGAAGCCTTTGAAGGAGTACGGGAAGAGAACCTTGAAGAGGCCGAACAAAAGGCGAAGATCGATGTGATGAGTTTGTTGAAGGCAACCATCCGCCCCGAGTTTTTAAACCGGGTGGATGAGATTATTATGTTCCATCCGCTTATGCGTAAAGATATTGCCGGCATTATCCGCATACAGTTGAATCAGCTGAAAGACTTGCTGTTAAAGAGCGGCATCCTGATCAATTTTACAGATTATGCCGTTGAGTTTCTGGCAGAAAATGGTTTTGACCCTCAGTTTGGTGCAAGACCCTTGAAGCGGTTGATTCAAAAGGAGATTGTAAACAAGCTTTCAAAACAGATCATTGCCGGAGAAGTGGACAAAACGAAAACCGTATTGGTAGATGTGTTTGACGGGGTGGTTGTATTCAGGAATGAGAGTAATATACAGGCGATGGCTGATGCATCACAATAAAAAATGGCGGTTCATTTGAACCGCCATTTTTCTTAAAATTAATTTAAATGAATGGTTTTAAATGAAAATTTAAACGCACTGCTACATTTCGAATATTGCTGCTCCTTTGTAATAGTAAAAAGCCTTATTATGCTTTAACCTGATAGAGGATATCATTGCTTTAGCAAGTGTGGCTACAGGCATTGGTTTTTGCGATAAAAGCATCCCAATGTTATTCAATCCTTCAAATACTTTTACTGCCAGCTTCTCAAAAAAGCGACCGTCATCCATATTCCGTTTCAGCATGCCGGGTTGAAAAATGTGGATGGTTTTAAAAGGTAATTTTTTGACAGCTTCCTCAAGTTCTCCTTTCATTTTAGGATAAAACATAAAGGCATTTGCAGAGGCACCTGAAGAAGAAATCAACACATATTGGATTACCCCATTTGCCGAGGCAATTTTGGCAAAATCATATTGGTAGGTGAAATCTACTTTGTATTGCGCCTCTTTACTTCCGGCTTGTTTGAGGGTAGTACCTAATGCAGAAAATAAGACATCTCCTTGTATATCTTCGCTCCGGTTTTGTAACTGTTCGAAGTCTGTAATGATCTGTTCCAGTTTATGATTTTCAAAGGACAGTTTTTTTCTTACAAAAACCTTTATCAATCTGCAATCACTATCCTTAATTAATTGCTCAACCAATACCTTACCGGTGGCGCCGGTTGCACCTATAACGAGGGCTGTATATTTTTCCATTTTTTAAAGATTAAATGTATGAAGGAGATCACTTGGGTATGCCTTTAAGGAAGATTCACTAATCCGGAATATTTTACCCTTGCAGGATGAGCCTGTTTCATTCTATTTTGCAGCGCTTACTCTTCGAATATACTACATTCCTTCATGCTGCACCTGCGCATTATGCTTTTGTAAACCGCCGATTGGAAGGCAAACCCAGAACCTGCCGATTTTAAAAATGAATGGAAAGGGGTGTACAATCGGCATAAAAGCAAAAGAGCCCTCTTTTTTAAAGACGGCTCTTTTGCGAACAGGCATAATTCTGCTTTTAAAATACTTTTGAATGATACTGAGTTTGAAGCGTCGCCCAATCCTTTTTAAACGCATTTAAGCGATTAGACATCAGTTCGATTTTCTGATTTTGAGTATTGGAAGGTGCTTGTTCGTTATAAACAACACCTGCATATAAACTACTCAATTCCTCCTTGAATCTTTCCTGATCTGCAAATTGCCCTTTACTTTCCAATACCATCAACCTACCCCGGAGAGCCATTGCTTTTTCAAGATATTCCTTAGCCATTTGCCTGCTTTTTTTTGATCCTTCCTTTTGCAGTTTTTCATCCAGCAATTTTTGTACAGCAAGAATACTATCAGCCATCCCGGCAACTTCTTCTGACATGCCAAATAATTGCATAGAGGCTTCATATTGCTTCTGCCTGTCCTCCAAAGTCATAAAACCTTTGGGATCATGCTCAAGCGTGTAAGGTTGTGTAAATTCCTTATCGCCAACGGTAAGCTTAACCGTGTATGTACCCGGCATCATCATTGGGGCAGCAAAGGCACTGAAGTCTAGTTTTACGGTTCCCTGTGGTGTTTTTGGTGCCATGCTTCTTTGGTTCCAGTAAAGCAGATTAATGCCTTTTCTTTTACTACCCACAATGGATTGTAACAGCTTTCCTTCTTTATCAAGAATATCTACTTTTACATCGCCTGACATTACCCGGTTTTTCAGGTAATAACGAATAGCCGGAATAGCCGGTGGATTTCCGCCATTCCATCCTCCTGCTGTTGGGAATCCGGATCCACCAAAAGGTGCCGAAACCATTTTTACAGGTTTTAAGGGAAATAAAACGACATCCGTGCCAGCAGTTTTAGCTGTCATATTTCTTATAGGAGTAATATCGTCCACCACAATAATTCCCCGGCCATGCGTAGCAATGACCAGATCATTGGTTTTGGGATGGATAGCAAGATCTCTTACAAGACCATACCAGGGTACATTATTTTTCATCCGGAACCATTCCTTACCATCATCAAGCGATGCATAAAGCCCTCTTTCAGTACCCAGAAAAAGTAGGTCGCTGTTTTCAGTATCCTGTAAAATCTTATGGGCAAATCCTTCCAGTGCATCCCCACCTTCCAGCATTTTCCATGTTTTCCCAAGGTCTGTACTTTTGGCTACATAGGTTTTGTTGTCACCGTACATATGATTGTCAAAAGTGGCATACACGGTTTGTTTATCAAATTTTCCGGGGGCAATGCTGCTCACCCAGGTTTGAGGCGGAATGCCGGTGGACGCATAATTGGCCGCCACATTGGTCCAGGTTTTTCCCCCATCGGTTGTAACCTGCAGGTTACCGTCGTCCGTTCCTACCCAAATGAGGTTCGCATCCAGCGGGCTCTCTGTGATGGTAAAAATGGTACAGTGATTTTCTGCAGAGGTATTGTCGGCACTCAGACCACCACTTTCTTCCTGATTTTGTTTGGCTTTATTGTTGGTGGTGAGGTCGGGGGATATCCTTTGCCAGTTCCGGCCTTCATCTACGCTTTTATAAAGGTATTGAGCCCCTACATAAAGTGCTTTGCTTTGCGCTCCTACATGAATCGG
>JBGSNV010000080.1:0-11032 GCA_041739485.1 Chitinophagaceae bacterium | reverse complement strand
CGAAAACGAACAGTTGGTGTTTGATTTCGTACACAGTTGGCAGGAGGTTGAAAGTTGAAGGTTTCGAAGTCATGGTTCATGGCTCATAGTTCATGGTCCGGGGAATCATTGGCACGTTACCAATTAGCACATTATCAAATTAACTAATCAGCACATTGGCGTTTATTCCGTTCTCAAACTCTTTACCGGATTAGCCACTGCTGCCTTTATGGCCTGGAAACTTACGGTCAATATTGTAATGATCAATGCGCCTGATATAGCCAGGCCAAAAATCCACCAACTGATGGCTACCTGGTAATCGTATTTCTGCAGCCACTGGTGCATGCCGTACCATGCAAGTGGCACCGCTATTATGCAGGAAACAATTATGAGCAATACAAAATCTTTTGACAACAGTTGCCAAAGATTAAAAACAGAAGCCCCCACTACTTTCCTGATTCCAATTTCTTTGGTGCGCTGTTCGGCTACAAAAGAAGCCAATCCGAATAACCCTAAACAGGAAATAAAAATAGCAAGCACGGCAAATACACTGGCCAGTTTCCCAATACGCTCTTCATCACCAAACTTTTTTGCGAAATCTTCATCTACAAATTTGAAATCAAAAGCAGTAGAAGGATCATATTTTTTAAAAATGGATTCTATTTTACCAAGGGCTGCATTCGGCGAGAGATTGGGATTTATTTTCATGATGATTACATTGCCCTGTTCATAAGTACAGTGAAACATTGCAGCACGAATCGGCTGATAGGGAGACTCCGTTAACATATCCTTTACAACGCCAATTACTTTGAATGGCTGATCATTCCAGGCGATGGTTTTGCCAACAGGATCTTTAAGCCCGATACACTTTACCGCAGATTCATTTAAAATAAATGCAGCAGAATCCGTTGCAAACTCCCTGGAAAAATCACGGCCTTCTTTTAATTTCCAGCCAATTACTTTCCCATATTCGTGTGTAACCCCGGAGTTGGGAAAATCGACTGCCTGGTTAGGATCTTTGCCCTCCCAGTTAAAACCGCCATTGGTATTCCAAACATCAGTAGTGGGGCTTGTAGATTGTGTTATCTCAGCCACCACATTGCTGCTTTTCAATTCATTCCGCAACGCCTCAAATTTGCCGTGCAGTACTTCGTTCATGCCGGCCGTTATCAGGCTCTCTTTATCATAACCAATAGGCCGGTTTTTTGCATGTTGTATTTGCCGGTGTACCACAATGGTTCCTATGATCAAAACAATGGATACGGAAAATTGCAATACAACCAATACTTTTCTGGGAACAGATGCAAAACGGCCTACACGAAATGTGCCTTTTAATACTTTAACAGCCCGAAAGGAAGAAAGATACAATGCCGGGTAACTGCCTGCCACCAACCCTGTAAAAAGGCAAAACGCAATTCCCAATAGCCAAAAAACAGGGTTACCCCATTGCAGCGATAATTTTTTATCGGCCAATTGATTAAAAATCGGGATAAACAATACTACTAAAAACAGTGATAAAATAAATGCCAGGATAACCACCAAAAAAGATTCGCTGAAAAACTGTATTATTAACTGGCTGCGATCTGAGCCAATTGCTTTTCTAACACCTACCTCCTTCGCTCTTTTTTCACTACGGGCTGTACTTAAATTCATGAAATTGATACAAGCCAGCAACAATACAAACAAACCAATGATGCCAAACAGCCATACGTATTGAATCCGCCCCCCGGTATTAATGCCATTTTTAAAATCGCCCCGCAAATGCCACTTTTGCATTGGCTGCAAAAAAATCTTCGCATCAAATTTCTTTTCCTCAGGGCCAACCACATCAAATTTTACATTCCTTATTTTTTCAGACACTTTTTCCAAATCCGTATTGTCATTTAGCAATGCAAAAGTTTGGGTAAAATTACTACCCCATTCATCTTCCATTTTTTTAATCCAAGGGTTTTGAATCAGGTATAGTTCCCACGGTAAAATGATTTCAAGGTCTCTGAAAGAAGTATTGTATGGCAAGTCTTCGTATACCGCCGTTACTTTCAAATCTGCTTTATTATCTAATTTCAGCGTTTTATTTATTGGGTTATCGTCGCCAAAATATGCTTTAGCCACGGATCCGGAAATCATAATGGAATAAGGGTCATTTAATTCCTTTGGCGATCCTTTTATGATTTTTAGCGATAGCATATCAACAATACCTGGCTCAATAAAGGAACCGGATTTCAGTAATTTTTTTTCGCCGTATGCCAACGTGTGTTGAGTATTCCAGGATGATTGCAGCACGTACTTGAAGTCGCTGCCATACTTACTCCTTATTTCCTGAGAGAGTGCCGCCGGGTTAGAAAACTGCGTGGTCACTTCTCCATTAAAGATCTGGTGCTGCATTACCCTTGCAATGCGATCGTAATTTTTATGATATTTATCATACGACAATTCATCCCATATCCACAAACAGATAAGCATAGCCACGGCCATGCCAATGGCAAGACCGCCGATATTGATGGCGCTATAGCCTCTGCCTTTTACCATGTTTCGCCAGGCTATTTTCAAATAATTTTTTATCATGTTGATTGGTTAATAATTCGTGGTTGATTGTTCATAGTTGATGGTTCGTGGTGATGGTTCAAGGTTGAAAGCTAAAAGTTAAAAGTTCATTATAATTTTAGCCTGTTTTTATTTACAACTTTATTTTATTTTACCAACCTGACAGACCTGCATTTGGTTCCCCCTTCAGGAGGCGGCGGGGGCTTTCCTACTCCGTTCTCAAACTCTTTACCGGATTGGCTATTGCAGCTTTGATCGCTTGTGAGCTCACCGTAAGCAAGGCAATGAGTAAAGTAACAAAACCTGCAACAGCAAAAACCCACCAGCCGATATCAATACGGTATGCAAAATCCTGTAACCATTTATCCATAGTCCACCATGCTAACGGAAATGCAATAATGACCGCTACCAATACAAGTTTTACAAAATCTTTTGACAGCATTGCGGTGATGTCGGTTACTGTAGCACCCAATACTTTTCTCACGCCGATTTCCTTAATTCTTTGCTCTGCCATATAGGTAGCCAATCCAAATAAACCAAGGCATGCAATTAAAATTGCTATGATGGCAAATGTTAATCCGAGCTTACCAGTACGCTGTTCCACTTTATACATGTTATCAAAAGACTCATCTAAAAATTGATAACTAAATGGCAAGCCCGTAGACATTGTTTTCCATTTATTTTCAATGTTCACCAACAATCCTTTTATGTCGGCGGTATTTACTTTAAATGCGGTGGCATTAGGTCTATCGCCCAGCCTGAACATTAAAGGAGCAACCGTTTGTCTCAATGATTCGTAGTGAAAATTCTTTACCACGCCAATAATATTGTATGAAACAGAGGAACCTTGTTTTGGCCCATCGCCCAAACCGGAGTACAATTTCTTTCCTATCGGATCATCATACCCCAATACTTGCGCAGCAGTTTCGTTGATTATGATTGCAGTGGAATCCGATCCAAACGCTTTGGAAAAATCTCTTCCCTTTATTAGTTCCATTCCAAGGGTTTTGATATAGTCATAATCAATTCCCCATGTCTGGCTACTCAATGCATTTTTGGTATCCATCACTGCCTCTTTAGAATAGGTCTGATCATTTCTGGATGAATTGGAAACAGGCAGAAACCCTGCAAACGTAGCACCCGAAACACCGGCGAGCTTTGTGATTTCATTCTTAAATGCCGTAGCATTGTTGCCCAAAGTATACGTATTGTTTACAACCAGCACCTGGTCTTTCTTAAAACCAATCTTTGTTGTCTGAATAAAATTTAACTGGCGATAAACAATGGTGGTGCCTATGATTAAGATAATAGAAGTGGCAAACTGGAATACCACCAGCACATTGCGGAGTGTACTTCGTTTGAAACTTCCACTTGCTTTTCCTTTTAAAACTATAATTGGTTTAAAGGAAGACAGAAAAAATGCCGGGTAACTTCCTGCCAGCAATCCAACAACAACGGGCAGTAAAAGCAATACAACTAAATAAGTTGGTTTAAGCAGGTCTGCTATTACCAATTCTTTTCCCGACAAATCATTGAAATAAGATAACGTGAGCCATACAATTACTACCGCAAAAGCAAGTGAAATAAAAGCGGTCAATGTTGACTCAGTTAGAAATTGTACAATGAGCGCTTTCTTATCTGTTCCCATTACTTTGCGGATACCAACTTCTTTTGCACGGTTGGCTGAACGGGCAGTGGATAGATTCATAAAATTTACACAAGCCAGCAGCAATACAAACAAAGCCGCTGCTGAAAAAATATAAACGTACTGTATGCTACCATTCACCCCCATTTCGGTATTGCGGTCTGAATGTAAATGAATATCTGCTAAGGGCATCAGGCTATACTGTAGTTTATTTCCCGACTTGTTGATATCCGCCGCAGATTTTATATCCATATTATTCTGTCGCAGTTGAGGGAAAACATACTTGCCGATATACTGGTCAAACTTTTTTTCAAAGGCCTTGTAATCTGTTCCTTTTTTTAATAAGAGATAAGTAAAAAAATTATGGCTGGTAAATTGTCCCCAGGCATAATCTACATTATCCATCGAAAAGATAAGATCGAAATTAAAATGGGAATTGCCGGGTATGTCTTTTATTACCGCCGTAATTTTATAAACAGTGCTGGTGTTGTCATCTGTCTCAATCGTTTTGCCGACGGCATCTGTAGTGCCGAAATATTTATTGGCAGTTGATTCGGTGATAACAACTGTATTGGGTTCGTTTAGTGCTGTCTTTGTATCACCCGCAATGGCAGGTAAAGTAAATACATTGAACAACGTAGAATCGGCATATGCTACTCTATCTTCATTGATAAAGCTGTTCCCCTTCTTTACCAGTTTTGATCCTTCGGAGGTATAAAAACGAACATATTCTTCTACTTCCGGATAATCTTTTTTTAATATTTCACCCATTGGATCTGGTGTGGTACCCAGGTGTAAATTATTGCCTCCAAAAATAATATCAGCATTAACCCTGTAAACGTTATCTATCTTTTCATTGTACTTATCGTAGCTCAATTCATCCGCAACATACAATGCTATTAAAATAAAACAGCAAAGCCCGGAAGCCAGCCCTGTAATATTGATTAGGGAGAAGGTTTTATTTTTCAATAAATTTCTCCAGGCTATTTTAAAATAGTTTTTAATCATTTGTATGATGGTTTACTTTTCAGTATTAAAAGTTTATGGTCCAAAACAATAAAAATTTCTTTTTACATCTACTACTACTTTATCCTGTCTGCAATTAATTCAATACGCTGTGCGCCCGTTAGAGGCGGAGCGGATTGAATATAGTTTTTATCCCATCCCCGCTTGATAAAGGGAAGGTCTACCGCCGTCCACACCGGCCAGCGGGGAATTATTCATCAACCTCAATTTTCTCCCGATGTCTTTAGCTGCGTTGAGGTCTACAAACCTTATGCTTTGCCCCCATCCCCTTCCCGAAAATAATCGGGATGTTCCAAAAGGGGAGGTCTACTTACCTTTTGCCTTGCCCCCGACCCCTAAAGGGGAGGTCTACGCCCCTTGTACTTTTTTCGCCAGTTTTATCATAAGGGAATTTTCAGTCAACCTTAATTTTCTCCCGATATCTCTAGCTGCGTTGAGGTCTACAAACCTCATGCTTTGCCCCCAGCCTCTTCCCTGAATAATCTGAATGTTCCAAAAGGGAAGGCCAATAACAGCTCAATTGGCCCCTGGCCCGCCAGCCAGCGGAGAGGTCTACAGACCTTGTACTTTGCCCCCGACCCCTAAAGGGGAGGTCTACGCCCCTTGTACTTTTTTCGCCAGTTTTATCATAAGGGAATTTTTAGACAGCCTTAATTTTCTCCCGATATCTCTAGCTGCGTTGAGGTCTACAAACCTTATGCTTTGTCCCCAGCCTCTTCCCTGAATAATCTGGATGTTACAAAAGGGAAGGTCTACTTACCTTTTGCCTTTCCCGCCAGTTTTATCATAAGGGAATTTTCTGTCAGCTTAACTTTTTGTAGATTTCAACAACGGCTTCTTCGATTACTTAGCTTTCGCTTTTAGTAATCTCTCATCACTCATCATCCGATAGATATCGGATCATTTCTCAACATTCATCACCCATTCTTCATCACTCATTCTTCATCCCTCATCATTCATCCCTCATCATTCATTTCTCATCTCTTATCACCCTCCTTATACCAAAATATTCTCCGTAACTGTCTGTCCGTCCAGCATGCGGATGATGCGGTGGCTATACCTTGCGTCATGCTCACTATGCGTAACCATTATAACGGTTGTTCCCTGTTCATTCAGGTCGGTTAGTAGTTGCATCACTTCATTACCATTGCTGCTATCCAGGTTACCCGTAGGTTCATCTGCCAGTATCAATTTGGGATTGTTAACCACGGCTCTTGCTACGGCCACACGTTGCTGTTGACCACCACTTAGTTGCTGTGGAAAATGGTTCCGGCGATGCATGATTTGCATCTTATCCAATACTTCTTCTACCCGTTTTTTTCGATCGGCAGGTTTTACACCGGTGTAGATCAATGTCAATTCAACATTTTAAAATACAGTTAGTTCATCAATCAGGTTAAAGCTTTGGAAAACGAAGCCGATATTGTGTTTGCGCAGATCAGCTCTTTTCCTTTCGTTAAACTTTGCTACTTCAATACCATTGAAAACAAAGCTACCTTCGTCCTGGTCGTCCAATAAACCCAGTATGTTCAGGAGGGTACTTTTGCCACAGCCGGATGGCCCCATAATGGCTACAAACTCACCTTCTTTAATGTTGATGGAAAGATTGCTGAGTGCCACTGTTTCCACTTCTTCGGTACGATAAATTTTTTCAAGATTTGTAATCTGTATCATTTGATTGTTTGATTGATGAGTATATAAAAGAGTTTTATTGTAATTGTATGAATCGGTTGATTGGGGATAACGGCTGGTAATAATCATCCGCTTCCGTAGCAGCATCGTCGGTGCTTTTTTCTACAACCGGCACCTTTGTGCAGGTGACCAATTTACAACCATTGCCAGTTGGTAAATGGGTACTCTCCTTTGTTACAAATAAGCCCAACGATACAAATACAAAAGATAATAGTATGACCAGATGTTTCATAAAAAACGATTTTTATTTATTTATTTTGTTTGCTTTGTCTTTTGTAAAATTTCCCATGGCTACATATCCCGGTCTGGAATCCAATCATCAACCCCGGTTATCAGCGGTCTGACCTGCGGTGCCGACCGCTTTCAACCTTCAACCTTCAACCCTCAACCCTCAACCCTCAACCCTCAACCATCAACCCTCAACCATCAACCATCAACCATCAACCCTCAACCATCAACCCTCAACCATCAACCTTCTATTGCTTCTTCAACACCAGCTCTTGTATATTGCCATAATTTTCATAGCTGCTTGTAATCACTTTATCGCCCGCTTTCAGTCCTTGCAACACTTCATAATAATCCGGGTTCTGGCTACCCAATTGTATATCCACTTTATAGGCCATGGTTCCATTTTCATTTACTTTAAAAATCCAGTTGCCGCCGGTTTGCTGGTAGAACCCACCCTTACTTACCAATAAGGCATTTCTTTCATCACTCAGTGCCAATCGTATTTGCAACGTTTGACCACGACGGATACCGGTTGGGATACTGTCGTTGAATTCCATATCTACCTGAAACCTGCCACCTGTTACCTGCGTAAAAACTTTTTTAATGGTGAGCTTGTATGTTTTACCGGCCAGTAAACACTCGCCGCCCAGACCAATAAAAATTCTGGAGATATAATGTTCATCCACATTTACCCTCGCCTTAAATCCACTCAGCACATCGATTTGTCCAAGCCGTTCGCCCTTATTTTTATTCTGACCAATCTCTGCATCCAATGAAGTCAATTGGCCATCGATGGGGGCCCTTACAATTAGATCACCCACTTTTTTACGCATCAACGCAAGGGTATTTTGCATTTTTTCGTACGACTCTTTTGCCTGGCCTACCTGCAATTTCATAGAGCTTCCATCCTGCTTCAAAATATCTTCAGATAACTTTCTTTTTGCAACCTGGTAAGTATATAAATTAAGACTCGATTCATATTCCTGTCTGCCAATCACTTTTTCATCATATAATCTCTTATTCACTTTATACACCCGCTCTGCCTCTTTCAATAAGTTGTCTACATCGGCCATTTGCGTCTGTCTGTTCATTGAATTTTGCTCAGCAATATTCTTCGTATTCTGCATCTGGGTCAGTACATTGAACACAGCCGTTTCCTGATTAGCCAAACTTAGTTCCAGATCAGTATTACTCAGTCTCAAAATCGGCTGATCTTTTTTCATAATAGCTCCATCCTCCACATATTTTTCTTCTACTCGTCCACCTTCTGTAGCATCCAGGTAAATGGTGGTTACGGGTAACACAATACCATCAACGGGGATAAATTCCTGAAAAGGTCCCTGCTTAATTTCACTGATGGTAATTCTATCCGTCTCTACATTGAGCTTTGATTTACCAGATGAAAAATAGACACTCGCCACCAATAAAGCAACCAATGCAACCGTGCCGCCAATGATCATGATCCGTTTGCCATTCCAAAACTTCTTTTCAATTACCCTATCCATGTTATGCTGTTATTTATTTTTAATTCGTATTGTTAGGATTTGCTTACCAATCATCGGTTACAAGAAGTCAACTACTTCAGAAGATAGTTAGTGAAAGCCATGCCAATTCATAATGCACTGAAATTAAGCAATTTACATCGTCCCTACCCGGTTAACTGTACGCTATCGATACAATAAGTGTTCGGTTTTGATACAGTTTCTTTTTGACGGAGACGGAGCAGGTTTTTATCGCAGCATACCTACACCTGCATCGCATCCGAAGTTATAAAAAACGGCGTTGCACAATGCGCTTTCTCTGGGGCTGTATATTCCAAATTTCTGCCCCGGAAAAAGTTTTTTTACGGGAAGATGTAACCCCCTTTAACCAACGTTTCTTTCACTGCTGTTGTAAGCGTTAATATTTCTTCTAAACTCAAGTGTGATAGTAAGGGTGCATTTAAAATTGTCGGAACGGTTGCCAACCTTGTGCAGGTTCTGTTCTGCTAAAAACACTTTAAAAAGGTTGGCAACCCTGTACTGAGCTACGACAATTTTAAATACGCCCAATCAATTTGTTTGGACACATAAAAAAAAATTACTTTTAAATTGGAAAGCAAAAATGATGGGTATGAAAACTTTCAATTTACTTTGCTGACAATCGATCATAGACCGATACAAAAACAAACCGATGAATTTAAAAAACGCCAATATACTTGTAATTGATGATGATACTGATGTGCTGACGGCCGTTAAGCTTTTATTGAAAACGGAAGCCAAAGAAGTCGTGACAGAAAAAAATCCGGAGAATATCAAACACCTGATGGCTGCTACAAAATTCGACCTGGTAATGCTCGACATGAATTTCAACAGCAGTATCAACACGGGCAACGAAGGCATTTTTTGGCTGAAGAAAATAAAAGCGATCGATGAAAACATGGCCGTCATCATGATCACCGCTTATGGAGACATTGACCTGGCGGTACGTTCCTTAAAAGAAGGTGCTTCCGACTTTATGGTGAAACCCTGGCACAATGAAAAATTAGTAACTACCATCCGTGATCTTATCCAAAAAAAAGTGTCTGGTAAATCTACACCCTCTTTAAAAGTTGCCAATGATTCTGTAATTGGCAACCAGTTGTTGGGAAGCAGCGAAGTGATGGAAGAAATATTTTATAAAATTGAAAAGATTGCTCCCACCGATGCCAATGTATTGATCCTCGGTGAAAATGGTACCGGTAAAGAACTGGTAGCACAGGCCATCTGGCAAAAATCGTTGCGGGCCAAGAATGCTTTTATAAAGGTAGATGTGGGAGCCTTAACAGAATCCTTGTTTGAAAGCGAATTGTTTGGACATAAAAAAGGAGCGTTTACCGATGCCCGTGAAGACAGAATGGGCCGTTTTGAAGCAGCCAGCAATGGAACATTATTTTTGGATGAAATTGGAAATATTTCTTTACAGCAACAAGCCAAACTGCTAACGGTATTGCAGAGCCGCAATATACAACGGCTGGGCACGAACGACATTACGCCGATCGACATCCGCCTGATATGCGCTACCAACCTGCCTTTGAACGAACTTGCCAATGAAAATAAATTTAGAAAAGATTTGGTGTACCGCATCAACACGGTAGAAATAACCATACCGCCATTGCGTAAAAGAAAGGATGATATTTTAATGCTGGCTAAATATTACGCAAAAATTTACGCCGATAAATACCGCAAACCAGTACCTGAGTTTGATGCTGCCTGTCAGGAAAAATTATTGCAATACAATTACCCCGGCAATGTAAGAGAATTGCAATACAGCATTGAACGGGCAATGATTATGGCAGATGAAGAAATGCTTCATCCGGCTGATATTGTTTTTTCGCCTCTGGAATCTGCAACCACGCTTACCGAAGAAGCCGGCAATTTCAAACTAAGCAGCATGGAAAAAAATACCATTCTGAAAGTGATTGAAAAACACAACGGAAATATTTCAAAAGCCGCCAAAGAACTGGGCATTACAAGAACGGCTTTGTATAGGAGGTTGAGTAAGTATGAGATTTAAGGCCCCCTAACCCCCTTATATGTTTGTATTTTTTAAGTTTTTATATTTTTTTTTAATAAAGGGAGTATGAATGTTATCAACTTTGAAGGTAAGGAGGAGCTAGCCCTTATATGTTGTATTTTTTAAGTTTTTATATTTTTTTTAATAAAGAGCGTTTGAATGTTATCAACTTTGAAGGTAAGGAGGAGCTAGCCCTTATATGTTTGTATTTTTTAAGTTTTTATATTTTTTTTAATAAAGAGAGTTTGAATGTTATCAACTTTGAAGGTAAGGAGGAGCTAGCCCTGAAGGGGCGAAATATTATAGCATAGGGCACCGCCCTATGAATAGTTTACATAGACCAACAAGCCCTGAAAGGGCGCAACAGATCAGCACAGGGCAACG
>JBGSNV010000014.1:0-3807 GCA_041739485.1 Chitinophagaceae bacterium | reverse complement strand
ACTCCATCCGAACAGGACAGACAAAGGAATGGAGCATAGCAGGCAGGTTATTTTTTTCATATGTTCATTTTTTAGTGCGCTAGCTAAAGCCAGCTTTTTTTAAATGTCACATGGATCCGAAACTTCGGATCCCTAATGATCATTCGCGCTGAGTATGCGGCAGCCCCTGGGGATTTCATATGTTCATTTTTAGTGCGTCTCTACGTTGTAGAGACTGGTTTTTATTTGTCATGTTTTAATCCCGGCTTATCCGGGATGGAATCCCCAAATGATCATGCATGCTTGGGTGTGCGACAGGTCCGAAGGTTCGGACGTGGGGATTTCATGGGACTAAAATAAAGAAATAGGGGGATGTACCAAGCCTCCGCCTTATTTTTCTTCTACCTGCACACAGAAGGGGATAGAGGGAGCAAGGGCTTTCTTTTAAATTGTAAAAATTCATTTTGTTGAATGACTGAAAAATTATGATTTATGATATTTTCTGTTTATATTTAAGGAACATTGTTTGCCTGCCATTTTGCCGTGCTCTTTACGGGATTAATGGTATTTTTTTTCATCTGAAAAATTTTACTATGAAATCTCTCCTGGCAACGGCACACTCAGCTCGAATGAGTATCAGGAGATTCCATATGACAAATTTAATAAACCACCATAGGTGGTTAAAACTAAAAATACACATATGAAAAGTTTACTTCCCCTTTTGATTCTTGTTTTATTTGCCTGTAAAGGCACCACGGACAAAGATGATATCAACATGGTTGGTACCTATAAAATCATATCGAATTCGGTGAAAAGTGACACCGAGGATACGACCTACACCAATCGGAATCAGTTGAAGATTTACACCGATGATTTTATGATGTACGCCAATTGGAATACGGATGATTCTATCAGCGGATTTGGCATCGGATCATACTCCATTCATATGGACACCCTCACGGAAAACGTAATCTACAGTGCCCGGGATACCATGATTTACGATGCAGAGTCAAGTTTTATTCTAACCATAGAAAATTCGCCTAACGGATATGTTCAAACCATTCCGGAAATGACGACCGCAAGCGGCACCCGCTACATCCTTAAAGAGAACTACGAAAGGGTGGGTACCGGTCAAAAAACTTCTTTGGATGGTGCCTGGCATTTGACTAGCCGGTTGGAAATTTCCGGAACAGATACTGTGGTTACAGAACAAACCCAATACAAAACCTTTTGGTCAGGTTATGTTATTTGGGGCAATGTGTACACAGATGCTGCTGGTAAGAAAAATTGCGGGATCGGCTATGGTACTTTTGAAATGATCGGGCCGGACAAACTGAAAGAAAATATGATGTCAAGTTCTTTCGAAACGGTGCGCGGGCAGGCATTTGATATCATGATCGATATGAATGGAACAGATCAATATATACAGACCATACAAAATGCGGATGGCTCAAAGTATGTGGAGACTTACGAAAGGCTCAAAGTAAAATAGAGAGGGATCTCAATAAAAGAGAAATGCCTGAAGAAAAGATCGCATTCTTTTCTTCAGGCCTTCTTTATAAATCCGGGAGGGGATTTTTTAATCTGTGCTCTGAATATTTCGTGCAATCAGTTTTCGTTCGGCCACATCAAATTGCTGTCCTGGGCTTAAAAAGTAAAAAGGTTGCTGCACTTTCCCGGTCTCTTTTTTTTGCATTTCCCAGGTTTGGGCATCGTAAACAGCTACATAGGATTTTCCAATCACTTCCAGTTTGTTTTTCTGAATAAGGATGCCCGTGCTTTCATCGATGCCAATTCCCAATAATTCCGGATATTTTTCAATGACCGGAATCAAATCGAATTGCCGGTTGCGCCGCATAACATGTTGGTCTATTGCCGCATTTTTGAGATACCCAAACCCAACCGTATGGTCTCCCATCATCAGGGTGTTACCCCGGGTATCTCCCCGCACAAGGTAAGAACCCTGTATGGTGGCGCCGGCAGAACTACCCCCGATCACTCCTCCGCGATCAAGTACTTTTTCAATCTCCTTTTGCGTAGGGGTGCCACCGTAGGCATCTACAATCCGCCACTGCCTTCCTCCACTGAACCATACCCCGGTAGCCGTTTGTAAGGGGGCATAAAATGTTGGCTTGGAGGCTTCTTTGGGATCGGTGGTATGCAGAATAGTTACGGAAGCGGCTCCTGTTTTCTTCAAAGTATTCAGCGTGCCATTGGCTCCCGAAATATCGTCACCCAAGGCCGTTGGAATAATCACGATCCGGGCATTTTCCCCGCCGGCAAGCGCTACAAATTTTTCCCAGATCTCCGGTCCAAGGGCGCCACCGCCGCAAATCAGCAAGCTGCCGTTTTCGGGGCCTTTCGTTTGTGGACCTGAGATTTTTTGAGCCCATGTACTATCAATAATGACCAACAATAAGATAGGAAACAACAGAATATTCCGGAAATGCATCATTAAAAATCATTTATATATTAAAGGAATTTGTTTATTTTTTTATTTACTCTGATTTGATTTCAAATGTTTGGTAGCCGGCCTGATGATATTTGGTTAGCGTGGTTTTGGCTGATACCGCTACTTCAATTCCTTGTAGCAATTGGGTATTACTAAAATCCCGCAGCGCAAGACTCTGTCCGCAAACCACAAGCGTTGCCCCTGCCTTGCGGAGTTGCTCAAGCAGATCCTGGTTGGGGTTGGCTTTTTGGTAATTGCTTTGGTAATAGGGCTGGTTCATCAGCGAAAGGATGGAGCCCGAATGAAAAATGATGACCGACTTTATTTTTTCAGGAGGATAGCCCGCCGCCGCATGCAAATTCAGTACCCGGGCTACTTCTAAAAGACCCGGATTGATTTGTTCTGCCTGCCCCGCGGCCGGTGTTGATTGGGTAAAGTCAAAAATCAACCGGGCCTCAGTTTTGGTATCGGGCTTACTGGTTACACCCGCTACGGGGAGCACCCCGCTCATAGGGCCGGCATTGATGAGGGGGTAAACCATTTTAGCAGCAGCCTGCATAAATTTTGCTTCGCGGACCGAGGGAGAAGTTGTTTGAGATTTCAGGGATCCTTGTACAAGACTCAACAGCAGAAAAAAGACCGCAGGGCGAAGGACTCCATAAAGCTTAATATCCGGTTTTTTAAACATAATGATTTCAGTTAATGCCGATAAAACTAAAGGTTTTGCACCGCAAAAAAACCATGAACCCGATTTTACCGGAGCGGCCTTACTTTTGCGGCATGCCGGCACTACAGTTTCAATTACAACACACCGATGTACATACCCATGCAAGAGCGGGAAAAATAACGACCGATCACGGAGAGATCATGACTCCGATTTTTATGCCGGTGGGAACGGTAGGTACGGTAAAAGCAATTACACAGCAGCAACTGACCGATCCCATCAAGGCGCAAATCATTCTGGGGAATACCTATCATTTGTACCTGCGACCGGGTTTGGAAGTGCTCGAACAGGCCGGAGGGTTGCATCAGTTCAATGGCTGGCATCACCCCATTCTTACCGATAGCGGTGGTTATCAGGTTTTTTCGCTGGCCGCACAGCGCAAGATCAAAGAAGAGGGCGTTACCTTTCGCAGTCATATTGATGGGAGCAAACACCTTTTTACCCCGGAAAGGGTTATGGACATTCAAAGAAGTATCGGGGCCGATATCATCATGGCCTTTGACGAATGTCCGCCGTACCCAAGTGAATATAAATATGCACTCGATAGCATGAATCTGACCCATCGCTGGCTCGATCGATGCTTTCAGCACCTCGGGACTACCGAACCCAAATACGGCTATGATCAAAACCTTTTTCCCATTGTACAAGGGGG
>JBGSNV010000390.1:0-44123 GCA_041739485.1 Chitinophagaceae bacterium | reverse complement strand
TTTTAACATGAAAATATTTACAACTAATACAAATACTGAAATTTCTGAAACAAAGCAACTATCATTGTTTAAAGATTATTAAAAAATGTCAACCTATTTTAGGCATGCACACCCTTTCACGTTTGACCTTTCACATTTCACTTATTCATTCCATGTCATCAATCCATTTTACTGCGCTTATAGAAAAATTCGGTCAGCAGGGAGAGAAAACCGGTTGGACCTATGTACGTATCCCTTCAGAAAAGGCAGAACAATTAAAACCCGGCATGCGGCAATCTTTCCGCGTTAAGGGCAGGCTCGATGCCCTTACCGTTGAGCATCTTGCCCTGATACCAATGGGAGAGGGGGATTTTATTTTACCGCTCAATGCCGGTATGCGCAGGCAATTGCGTAAACAAAAAGGAGCTTCGTTAACCCTTCAAATAGAAGCCGATGACCGGCCATTACCGCTTAGTTCCGACCTGCTTGAATGTCTCTCCGATGCCCCGGAAGCTCAGGAGGCATTCAATGCTTTACCCGCTTCGCATCAACGCTATTACAGTAAGTGGATTGAGGAAGCCAAAACAGAACCCACCCGTGCCAAACGCATTGCTCAGACAATTGTGGGACTAACCCGAAACCTCGATTTCGGCGCAATGACTAAATTGAAATTGTAATGCAGTATTAGCTATTGGCGAAATTCCAATAGTCAAATTCCAAACCCGAATGTTCGGGTCCAATGGATTACTGAGGAATTGAGTTGATTGAGTAGAAGATAGTCGAGAAGGCCAGAAGTCCGGAAGATCGGAAGACATTAAAACGATAGTCAGTAGACGAATAGTCCGGAAGACCGGAAGACGGGAAGCCATTATGTCGATAGTCGGTAATACATAGTTGATAGTCTCTGGAAAAATTCGAGCAACGTCTCCCGGAGGCACGATGGGGACGTTGCGACACAGTATTCCTTTCACGTTTGACCTTTCACATTTAACGTTTGACATTTCACGTTCCAAAGAACTATCTGCTATTAATCAAACTCTTGCGGAGGGACACCCCTCTGCCCGATAGGGAGAGGGGAAGGGGGTGAGGGGCTCTCTGCAATTAATTGATCTCCTACCGGGAGGCACCCCTCTGCCCGATAGGGAGAGGGGAAGGGGGTGAGGGACTTTACTTTTATTCCTCCATCTGCACTACTTTTGCTGCCATGCTGCAACGCTTGCATATACGCAATTACGCTATTATCGATGAACTGATCATTTCCTTCGATCCGGGGTTGAATATGATCACCGGAGAAACCGGCGCAGGTAAGAGTATCCTCATGGGAGCGCTTGGATTGGTGTTGGGCAATCGTGCCGATACCGGGGTGCTTTTTGATGCCGGAGAGAAGTGTTTTGTAGAAGCTGTTTTCGCTAAAGCCGATCGGCCTGCCATCAGACAGGTACTCGAAAGCCTCGATTTGGATGCCGAAGAAACCCTGATGCTGCGCCGCGAAATTGCCGCCAATGGTAAAAGCCGCAGTTTTGTAAATGATACCCCCGTCACCTTGCAGGGACTGCGCGAAGTGGCCTCTCTGCTTGTGGATCTTCACCGGCAATTTGATACCCGGGCGCTGGGCGACGATGCTTTTCAGTTTGAAGTGTTGGATGCTCTTGCGGGGAATACCGATCTGCTTAAAACCTATCAAACCGCCTTTTCAGCCTATAAAAAAGCAGAGCAAGCTTATCAGGAAGGGCTGGAGAAACAGGCCGCTGCGACCAAAGAAAAAGATTACACGCAATTTTTATACAAAGAACTTGAGGAACTGGATTTACAACCCAACGAACTCGAAGAATTGGAGGAAGAGGGTAAACTGCTTGCGAATGCTGAAACCATCAAGTCCGTCATTGGGCAGGTGGTGTATGCGCTTGACGAAGAAGAGCCCTCACTGGTACAGCAAATCAAGCTGCTGGCCAATCAGCTGGATGATATTGCAGAAGACATGAGCGGGTTGAGTCCCTTGATGGAGCGTATGCTTGCCGCACAGATTGAATTGCAGGATCTGTCGCAGGAATTGAGCCGGCTCAATGATCGGGTTTCTCTCGATCCTGAAAGACTGGTGGTGGTGAATGACCGGCTTTCGGTGGGGTATCGTTTGCTTAAAAAACACCAATGTACCCATACCGAAGGATTGCTGCAGTTGCAACAGCAACTCGGGGACCAATTGTCACAAATGGAAAACCTGGATGCCTGGTTGGCAAAAGCCGGCAAGGAAGTGGCGCAATCCTACAATACAGCATTGGCACTGGCTAAAAAAGTTTCGGGTGCCCGCCAAAAAATACTGGCATCCTTCGATAAGCAAACGGCTGAATACTTATCGCGGATGGGGATGGCCAATGCAAGAATGCAATCGGTGTGTACACCCCGATCAGATAAGGATACCGATAAAGTTTTGCATATACGCGGAATGGATGATGTGCAGTTGTTGTTTGATGCCAATAAAACCGGTCGCTTCGAACCGATTGAAAAAGTAGCAAGCGGAGGCGAACTCAGTCGTTTGATGCTTGCTATTAAGGCGCAGGTGGCACAAAGCGTTCAATTGCCGGCCCTGATTTTTGATGAGATTGATACTGGTATAAGCGGGGAAGCAGCCAAACAGGTCGGCTTGCTGATGCGGCAATTATCCGCCAATCATCAGGTAATCGCTATTACGCACCAACCTCAGATTGCAGCACGGGCTGCTGCCCATTTTTTTGTGTACAAACAGGAGAAAGGAAGCAGCATCAAAACAAGGATGCGGCAACTGCAGGCTCCCGAACGGGAAGAAGCAATTGCCCGGATGCTGAGTGGGGAGACGCTTACCGAAGCATCGCTGAAGATTGCGCGGGAAATGCTATCGGCCACCGATTGAACCGCACCTATTTTTTAGGTCGATAATTCGGGCGGTTACCGTACTTTTGCACGCCAAAAGCAAGGTTTCCTCTTAAATAAAAAATTTAAAGGTCGAAATGGTTTGTAAATAAGGGTTTTATTGAAAAATGGGGCTTTAAGCGGCACCCGTAATCAATAAATAATATTCAATTTTCAATTACAAATTTGAAATAAAAATGAGTGGCGCACTAAAAGAAGTTCGGAACCGGATCAAATCAGTACAAAGTACGCAGCAAATCACCAAGGCCATGAAAATGGTAAGTGCTGCCAAACTGCGCCGGGCACAGGATGCCATACAGCAAATGCGGCCATATGCCCGCAAAATGCAGGATATGCTCAGCAATATTGTAAGCAACACCGAAGTAGAAGCAGGGGGTGCCCTTACTGCGGAACGTCCGGTAGATAAAGTATTGATCATCCTTATTACAAGCGACCGGGGTCTTTGCGGTGGTTACAATGCCAATCTGATCAAACTCGCCAAGCAAACGGTCGAAGAAAGCTACAATGATGCCTTTAAAAAGGGGAATGTTACCATTTGGAACATCGGTAAAAAAGGTTGGGAAAGTTTGTCTAAACAAGGCTTTAATACCAATGATGACCATAAAGATATCTTCCTGAATCTGAGCTTTGAGTTGGCTCAGAAATGTGCGGTAGCAGCCGTTGAAGGTTTTGTCAATCGCGACTTTGATGTAGTGGAATTGATTTACAGCGAATTTAAAAATGCCGGTACCCAGCGTTTTGTGGCCGAGCGTTTTTTACCCATACCAAAAATTGAAGGCCGTCCGGTGCAAGCCAAGTCTGATTTCATTTTTGAACCCGATAAGGAAACCTTGTTGGCAGAAATGATGCCTAAAATACTGAACACTCAGCTTTTTAAAGCCATATTGGATGCGCATGCAAGCGAACATGGAGCCCGTATGACGGCCATGGATAAAGCCACTGAAAATGCTGCAGAATTATTGAAAGGACTTAAAATCAGCTATAACCGGGCAAGACAGGCTGCCATTACTACCGAACTCACCGAAATTGTAAGTGGTGCGGCTGCGCTGCAGGGTTAATTCACCGCTATGGATATTTCAACCATTATCCCGCATATTGAAGCTATTATTTTTGCCAGCGACAGGCCGGTAACCACCATTGATTTGGTGGAATTGGTTAATAATGCCATGGGGTTTATGGAAGACCGGGCACACCTCGATCAGGTAGAGTCCGCTCTTGATGCTATCCGTGAAAAATACGATAGTGATTTCTATCCCTTTCATGTAATGCAAAGCGGGGGTGGCTGGCAGTTTTTAACCAAGCCAACTTACCATGCTACGGTGGCTCAGCTCAACGGGCAAAAGTTCCTGAAAAAGCTTTCCTCGGCGGCGCTTGAAGTGCTTTCAATTATTGCCTATAAGCAACCGGTAACTAAGGGTGAGATCGAAGAGATCAGGGGGGTAAACTGCGATTATGCCGTGCAAAAACTGCTGGAAAAAGATCTTGTAATCATCACCGGCCGTAAAGAAAATGCACCGGGCCAACCGCTGATTTATGCTACCAGTAAAACCTTTATGGATTATTTTGGCATAAACAGTCCGGCTGATTTGCCTCAACTGAGTGATGTAACCAATCAGGAGGTCGTTAATCCAACAATAGTGGGTGCCTCCAACCGGATGGATACCGATATACCCACCGATGAAGAAGGACCGCAGTATGTGGTGAACGAATCCGGAAAGATCATTGTTACTGAAGAAGAGGATGACAAGGTAATCTTCGTGGACCCGGAAACCGGAGAATTTATAGAAAATCCGGCGGCTGAAACCGAAGAGGCTGAACATGCTTCTACCGATGAAGCTTCAGCAGACGAAGAAGCAAAGGATAGTGGTTCAGCTGAGATTGAATCTGATGCTTCTGAAAACACTGCTGCTTCCGATGAAGCCGAAGTTTCAACGGATGTCGAATCCGCGGAGCTTGAATCTGATGCTTCCGAAGAAAGCGAAAACGAAGCGGAAGAAGATACTGCTCAGGAAGATGATGACGAAAGCCCTTCCGAATCGGAGGATGAAGAAGACCTGTCGAAACGGTAATGAGGTTGCGAAACCCGCATTCACCGGCGACCGTTTTTAGACTCCCGCCATTTAAGTTCTCAATCCCTTATCTGTTGACTTCTCAAATTAATTTACAACTTCTTTCATAGCCATGCAACAAACACTCACCGACGAACAACTTAAATCTATAGCTGCCGAATATGGTAGTCCGGTTTACATTTATAACGCAGACAAGATCGGAGAGCAGTATCAAAAGCTCACCAAGGCCTTTTCAGGTGTGGATTCCCGTTTTTTTTATGCCTGTAAATCGTTGACAAATCCCAATATCTTAAGGTATGTACAGGGCATCGGGGCTTCACTCGATTGTGTAAGCATCAATGAAGTAAAGCTTGGTTTGATGGCAGGGTTTACGCCCGAAAATATTTTGTTTACCCCTAATTGTGTGGACTTCTCCGAAATAGAGGAGGGCAAAAATCTTGGGGTGAATATCAATATCGATAATATCTCCATCCTTGAGCAATTTGGCAACCGGTTTGGAGGGAGTTATCCCGTTTGTATCCGGCTCAATCCTCATATTATGGCAGGGGGTAATTTTAAAATCTCCACCGGACATATCGATAGTAAGTTTGGCATCAGCATTCATCAGGTACGGCATATAGAGCGGGTTGTAAAAACCACCGGCCTGAAAGTGACCGGTTTGCATATGCATACAGGAAGTGAGATCAAAGACATTCAGGTTTTCTTACGCGGATTGGAAGTGATGTTTGAAATGGCTCGTGGCTTTATGGACGATCTGGAATTTATTGATTTGGGAAGTGGATTTAAAGTACCCTACAACGAACAGGATTTTGAGACTGATGTGGAAACCCTTGGCCGTCAGGTTGCCCAAGCCTTCAAGGCTTTTGAAACGGAAACAGGAAAACATCTGCAGGTTTGGTTTGAGCCGGGCAAGTATTTGGTGAGCGAATCGGGTTATTTTGTGGTAAAGGCCAATGTCATCAAAACCACAACAGCCACGGTATTTGCCGGAGTCAACAGCGGGTTCAACCACCTGATCCGCCCTATGTTTTACGAGTCTTACCATCACATTAAAAATATCAGCAACCCAACGGGTGCGGAGCGTATTTATACAGTAGTAGGGAATATTTGCGAAACCGACACTTTTGCCTGGGATCGCAAGCTCAACGAGGTACGTGAAGGTGATTTACTTGTTTTCTTCAATGCCGGTGCTTATGGTTTTGAAATGAGCAGCAACTTCAACAGTCGTTTCCGTCCTGCGGAAGTTATGGTTGAAGACGGGGAAGCAAAACTCATCCGTCGCCGGGAAACGATGGAGGACCTGATGCGCAATGTGGTCTGGGAAAATTAATTTTTCCTTGCATAGCTTCGGGTAATACCCTAATATTACGTCGTCAATCAAACACGCATACGATGGCTATACGGATGGTAGATGATCCGAAGGATCCCAATGAATACAATGACCGCGGCGGCGGAAGAAGACCTTCCTCAGGCGGTGGCGGGGGTGGTGGTCTTTTGCAATTGCTTCCTTTACTTTTTATGTTGTTTCGCCGACCCGGTGGTTGGATTATTCTCTTGTTACTGGCCGGAGGTTATTTCCTTCTTAATCAGGGCGGAGGAGGTCTTTTTTCCGAAACTTCTGAAAACAGCTTTGCTACTGGTGGCCGGCTCGATCCTGCCCAATATGCCAAGGCTCAGGTGTATGAAGGGTTGAGTGAAGACGATATCCGTAACCCCCTTCCTTCCTATATTTCGCTGGCCCGTTTTGCACCACCCCGTTTGAATCAGGGTAAGCAGGGCAGTTGTGTGGCCTGGAGTTCTGCCTATGCAGCACATACCGTTCTGGTAAGTGCAAGCAATGCTACCAACCCGACGCAACAAGCTTTTAGTCCGGCATATCTTTACAATCAGATTGCGCTCGATGGCTGTCAGGGCTCTTATTTGGAGCGGGCTATGAATGCAATGTCGCGGAAGGGTAGTGTTCCTTTCAATACGTTTCCTTATGATGAAAATAATTGCACCCGCCCGGTGCCTACCGCACTCGATGGTGTGGCTTCGCAAAACAGGATTCACGGCTTTAACCGGCTAACGGGTGGAGAAGATGTAAGCGGGTTAAGTATCCGTGCTATTAAGGAGCATCTTGCCAAAGACGCACCGGTGGTGATCGGGATGATGGTTGGTGGCAGTTTTATGCAGGGCATGTTGGGTCAAAAAGTATGGCAACCAACGGACCGCGACTATACGCAGTCGGGTTTTGGCGGACATGCGATGGCCGTTATTGGTTACGACGATAAACTTGCCGGTGGTGCTTTTCAGATCATGAACAGTTGGGGTCCCGAATGGGGGGAGAATGGTATAGCCTGGGTACGTTATGGCGATTTTAAAGAATTTACCCGCGAAGCCTATGGCATTGATCCGCTTCCACCCACAGGCGAAGCCGCAAACGCTCCCTTTGATTGTGAAATAGGTTTGGTACAGGTAAATGAACAGGCAAAACCCGCCAATTATATACCCATACAGTCAGCAGGTTCCCAAACTTTCAGCAGTCAGAAACTGGCAAAGGGAACCCGATTTAAAGTGGAAGTAAAAAACAGCACACCTTGTTATGTGTATGTTTTTGGTCGCGAAGCAGACGGTCGTAGTTATACCTTATTCCCGTATCCCCTGGAAAAAGATCCTTCTAAAACGGCCTATACACCCTATTGTGGGATTACCGGTGTCCGCTTGTTTCCCAAAGATAAAAGCATGATGCCTGATGAGGTTGGCAATAAAGATTTTATGGCAATTGTGGTTAGCAAAGAGCCGCTCGACTGGTTTGCATTGAATCAAAAGATTGATCAGAATCGCAGTTCATATACCGATGCCGTACGTGTGGCGGTTTCCGGGGTAGGAAACGTCGGGAAGATGAATGTAGGAGGTGGCAGCAAAGGAAATATTCGTTTTACTGCGCCGGCCGGAGAAAATGGTTTGGCCTGGGCAGTGGTAGAAATCAATAAATAAAAAAAGAAAAAAGAATATTGGATCAGGTAGCAGGGGAAATAGCAGCAACAACAAAGAAGCAGCCTTTAAAATCATTTTTAAAGTTTGCCTTGAAAGTGGGTGTCACAGGTATTTGCCTTTGGTATGTAGGTCAAAAAATTGATTGGATCAATACATGGTCTTTGTTTTTGAAGAGTGGTAAAGGGTGGTTGATTTTTGCCTTTTTAATCTTTACTTTTTCAAAAGCATTGTCTTCCTTTCGGCTTAATTATTTTTTTCGAAACATAGGTATCCGGTTGGAGGAAAGAGTAAATCTGCGGCTTTATTGGCTGGGCATGTTTTACAATTTGTTTCTTCCGGGTGGCATCGGCGGAGATGCCTACAAAGTGATTTTACTGAAAAAAAAATATCCCCTTCCGGGTACAAAAAAAATAGCTGCGGCAGTTTTACTGGATAGGATTAGTGGCGTTGCGGGGCTTGGTATCCTTGCCTCGCTTTTTTTCGGGGTGCTGTTTATCGGCAACTGGGAAGGTTGGGCTGCACTTGCTGCTATCTTTCCCGGGTTATTTGTTTACTGGTGGGTCGTAAAAAAATGGTTCCCTTCTTTCATTCCGAGTTTTTATGCAACGCTTTGGCTGGGGCTTGGGGTGCAGGTTTTACAGGTAGTCTGTGTTTGGGGTATTATGCAGTCTATCGGAATCGATCACTCGTTTCTTGCTTTTCAGCTTTTGTTTCTGGTTAGTTCCATTGTCGCTATTTTCCCATTTACGGTTGGTGGGTTAGGGGCCCGCGAAATTGTTTTTCTTTGGGGAGCCACTCAATTTTCCCTGCAGCAAACTGAGGCGGTTTATATCAGCCTGTTAATTTATATCATAACCCTGTTGGTTTCTATGGTAGGGGTTCAATGGGTATTTAAACCCCCATTAAAGCCTGAAGAAAGGGCTTAGAATTTAAATTTCTTTTTCAACAGTTTCGAAGTAAGAACCCCCGTTTCATCTGCCATTAATTTGTATTCCTTATCTGAAAGCTCATAGCCTTTGGCTCGTTTTTCATGGGGCTCTATCATCCAGTATTCCAGAACCCCGTTTCTAGCATAGACCTCCATTTTTTCGTCGAGGTCATAACTTGCTGTATGGGGAGATAATATTTCTATCACCAAATCGGGTGCCCCCTTTAATCCCTTTTCCTCAATCAGGTGTTTTCGCTGTTCGCTTACAAACAAGATATCAGGTTGGTAGACGTTTTTAACATCAAGATAGACATCAAAAGGAGCAGTCAGAAGTACACCAAGCGCATTTTTTTCTGTAAAAAGAAAAATCTTATTGGAGAGACTCATGGAGATTTTCTGATGCGTATATGAAGGAGAGGGTGACATAATAATATGGTTATTAATCAATTGCGCAAGCGTCCCTTCAGGAAGTGTATCAAAAACTTCGAGCATATTTTTGGGAGGCCGGCGTGTATGGATTTCTGTCTCAATCATCTACCTGCAATATATAAAAATTATGCTTTTAACGGATCACCCGTTTTTATAAATATAGTAACTATTTGCCTGCGCAGTAGGGGTAATCACCAAATCGTTGATGCACACATGTGGTGGCAAACTTGCTACATAATACACGGCATCTGCAATGTCATCGGCGCTCAGCGGCGTATAGCCATTGTACACAGCGGCAGCCTTGGCTTCATCTCCTTTAAACCGCACCATCGAAAATTCCGTTTCGGCAGCACCCGGGGCAATATGAGTAACTTTCAGGCCATAAGGCAACAGGTCGATACGCATGGCTTTGCTGATGGCATCCACCGCAAACTTGGCGGCATTGTATCCATTGCCCAATTCATACACTTCTTTTCCGGCAATAGAACCAATGTTGATAATATGGCCAAGCTTTCTTTCCTTCATGATGGGGAGTACCGCTTTGGTCATGTACATCAAACCCTTTACGTTGGTATCGATCATGGTATCCCAGTCATCAAGATCGGCTTCATCAAACCGGTCGCGTCCCCAGGCACCTCCGGCGTTGTTTACAAGAATATCGATGTTTTTCCAGGCATCAGGCAATCCTGCAATGGCTTCAAAACAGGCTTCGCGGCTGCGGATATCAAAACAAAGCGGTAATACTTCCAACTGATGGGTGGCGGTGATCTCTGCCTGAATAGCGGCGAGTCTTTCTTTGCGACGGCCCGTAATAATGACTGAAAAGCCTTTGGCGGCAAATATTTTAGCAATGGCAGTACCAAAACCGGAAGTGGCTCCGGTTACAAGAATAACAGGCATGATGTATGTTTTTGTTGGAAAGATAACAGAATAAAAAACGGCCGACAATTGTCAGCCGTTTTTGTGCCCGGAACAGGAATCGAACCTGCACTTTCTTGCGAAAACCAGATTTTGAGTCTGGCGCGTCTACCAATTCCGCCATCCGGGCCAATTGGTATCCCTGCTTTGTTTCTGCAGGGCTGCAAATGTATCGGGTTCCTCTTATTCTGCCAAAAGCCGGTCAATATATTTTTTCTTGTAGTAATAATCTTTGATTTTTAAAAGGCTTTCTTTTTGGTTGTCCTCGCCCCTGTAATCTGTTATTAGTGGGGATACGGCTTCGTAAATTTCTTCCTGAATAGCTAGGGCACGTTCGCGGATTGTTTCCACGGGGGCATCATCCATTTTCATTTCATTCAGTTCCATCACCTCCATCAAAAAATCCGGATCCATTTTATAAGCCTCGCCTTCTTCCAGCAGACCATGCTCACTCAAAATATACTGCATGGTAAGATCGGGATTTTTGAAAGTGCGGTATGCCCGGTTCACTACCGAGGATAATTCCAAAGCTTCTGCCTGTTCGTCCTCATCAGCCTGTCCGTAAAAATCAGGATGGTATTTTTTTTGTAAAGCGATATATGTTTTGTTCAATTGAACGGGGTCTACCCGGAACTGAACCGGTAATTCGAATATTTCAAAATATTGCATATGGCAAAAATACGATCTGGTAACCGGAACGGGACAACCCTTCTGTTAAAGAAACAGGTAATAAGGTTTCAAATAATTGACAAATGCAGGACTATAAGCCTGATCGTCCGTTTTTATGACAAGGCTTTCGAGAAGGGTTTCCTGTGGGCGACGCCCGATTTGAACCACTACCCTAAAGGGGGCTTTTCCCGGATGCGGCCGGATTTGGCAACAGGAATATAAATGAAAGGAATACCGGGAAAGTAATGTTGGCAATATTTCCTGCCGGTAAGCGGGTAGTAATATCCACGCTGAACCTTCCGGAGTCATCAGCCGGTCAAGGGATTGCAGCAAGCCGTCGAGGGTTAAGGATTCGTCGTGGTGCGCCCGGTTTTTTGCTGCATCGGGTGCTGTCAGTTGCTTTTCATAAAAAGGCGGGTTAGTAATAATCAGATCAAAAAGATGCGGGGGATTGAATTGCAGAATGTCGGTTGCTATGGGTTGAATAAATTTTCCGAGGGAAACCGAATCAAAGTTTCGGGCTGCTTCTGCTGCTGAACCGGGGTCCAGTTCCACCGCAGTGATGGATGCCTCTGGATTCTTTTGGGCAAACATCAGGCTGAGTAATCCGGTTCCGGTTCCAATATCAATGACCTTAAATCCCTTGCCCTCACCGGGTAAAGTGGGTAGCATCGCCCCAAAAAGACAGCCATCGGTGGTCACTTTCATAGCGTTGTATTGCTGCTGAATGGTAAACTGTTTGAATTGAAACCAGGGATTGGCCATGGAGCAAAAATACAATGGGTTGGGGCAATGAAAGCCAACTGGTGTTATTTGGATGGTGTTTTTCAGGGATGGATCGCGTCAATTAACCGTTAAACCTTTGCCCGTTACCGGTTGTTTAAATATTTTCGCATCTCATGAAAAGTTTTCAACCTGTTTTAATCCTGCTTTTGTTTGTACTGACTGCCTGCGAAAGGGTAATCGATCTTGTACCCGATCAACAAGCTGCAAAACTCGTTGTAGATGGGAGTATTGAAAATGGACAACCTCCGGTTATTTTTCTTACAAAAAGTTTTGGTTTTTTTAACCGGTTGTCGACGGGTATGCTGACAGATGCTTTTGCCCGCAATGCTACGGTTACCCTGAGTAATGGTACACGCACCGTGCCTTTAAGGGAATACCCGGTTCCGGTAGGCAATGGATTGCTTTTTGTTTGGTCGGTCGATTCTACCAATCCCGATAATCTGATGATCGGGCAGTTGAATACAAGCTACCGGTTGACCATTGATTATGAAGGAGAGCGGTACGAGGCAACTACAACTATACCGGCGTTGACCAAGACGCTCGATTCGTTGTGGTGGAAACCGGCACCACAAAATACCGATACCAACCGGGTGAACCTTTTTGCCAGAATAACGGATCCTCCCGGCCGGGGCAATTATACCCGGTATTTTACAGCAAGAAACGACAGCGCTTTTGTGTCGGGTTTCAACTCCGTATTTGACGATGCCATCGTAGATGGAATTACCTATGACATACAGGTATTTCGAGGCCAAAGCCGCAATGCGGAATTCGATGGGGATGAATTCGGCTACTTCCGGCTTGGAGACCGGGTACGAATTAAGCTTGCAAACATTGATAAAGCTACCTATGATTTTTGGCGTACCTGGGAGCAAAATCAACAAAATATTGGAAATCCTTTTGGGGTTCCTATTAAAATATTAGGGAATGTAAGTAACGGGGCGCTGGGATTGTGGGGAGGATATGCGGTACAGATCCGCAGGCTAGATATACCAAGATAAATGGGTTTTCCACAAATAAAAATCAGCAATGGGAATAGTGATTAAAGTCCTTTTGGGTCTAAGTATAATCCGGCATCTTTGCAAAGGCAAAAGAATATAAAAAATTAATATGGAAGTAAAAGAACACATTCATTGTTTGATCATCGGTAGCGGGCCTGCGGGTTATACAGCAGCTATCTATGCTTCAAGAGCCGGATTGAACCCGGTACTTTATCAGGGTATTCAACCCGGAGGTCAGCTTACCATCACCACCGAGGTAGAGAACTATCCCGGCTATGCTGAAGGGGTTCAGGGACCGGATATGATGATGCATTTTGAAAAGCAGGCTACCCGTATGGGTACTGATATTAGATATGGCATTGTAACAAACGTAGATTTTTCTGAAAGACCCTTTAAAGTGGAGGTGGATGAGGAAAAATGGCTGAGTGCCGATGCTGTTATTATTTCTACAGGAGCCTCTGCTAAATGGCTTGGATTGGAAAGTGAGCAACGTCTGAACGGGCATGGAGTTAGTGCCTGTGCGGTATGTGATGGTTTTTTCTTCAAGGGAAAAGAAGTGGCCATTGTTGGTGCAGGAGATACCGCTTGTGAAGAAGCACTTTACCTCAGCAAGATTTGCAGCCGCGTTCACATGATCGTTCGTAAGGGTCCCGATGCTATGAAGGCAAGTAAGGTGATGCAGGAGCGGGTAGCCCGCAATCCGAATATTGATATTTACTGGAATACAGAAACCGAGGAAATTCTTGGAGAAAAAATGGTGGATGCGGTTCGGGTAAAAAACAATGCAACAGGCGTGGTGAGCGAGATTAAAGTGAGTGCTTTTTTTGTGGCTATCGGCCACGAACCTAATAGTAGGATCTTTAAGGATTGGCTGGATATGGACGAAGCAGGCTATTTGAAAACGATTCCCGGAACAAGCAAAACCAATGTAGAAGGGGTTTTTGCATCGGGAGATGTTCAGGATAAAATTTACAGGCAAGCGGTTACGGCTGCAGGTAGTGGATGTATGGCTGCTTTGGATGCAGAGCGTTATCTCGGGGCACTCGAGCATTAAATCGGGACTTGAATCTGACTTTCGGTTGACGTTTACCTGTATCCTTTTTGGCTGTTGGTAAGGGTCAACCGTTTTTCTTTGTTTTAATATCAAAAACATAATTGCAAATGCTGTTTATTTCTCTAAAAGACATTCTTATAAAGGCATACCATGGGGTTTACGCGGAGGAAGGTATCCTTGGCGGCGATTTTGTTGTAAATCTTGAAGTGCGGTATTTGCCGGCAAAGGAGGTAATCACCGACCTGAAGGATACCCTGAACTACGAAAAATTGTTTCAAATGGTGCAGGAGCGTATGAAGCAGCCAACCGCCCTGCTCGAACAAATCGTCATGAAATTAACTAATAGCATTCTCGAAAAATTTCCGGAAGTAGATTTTTGCCGGGTTCATATTGAGAAGCGGAATCCGCCGATTGAAGGCATGAGAGGGAGTGTTTGTGTTGCTTTTGAGCAAACCCGGTAACTTTTTGCCAAATGCTTAACATCGAAGCGGTTAATAGTTTCGTTTTTTTGAAGATATGATTTGCAACAATATCCCTGCTATGAAATGCCCACGAGCCGCTGCACACCCAGTGCAAATGATCATTGGGCATTCCATGTGGCAAATAAAAAACAATAAAAAGGAACACATGAAATTTATTTGTAAGTATTCTATTTTAATATTATCTGTTTTGTTTCTGTTTGCCCTTCCATTTACCATAAAGGCTCAGGATCCCGAGTCGCTGACCAAAGAGGCCAGGCTACTGGAGCGAAAGTTTAAAGAAGAGGAGGCAATTCAAAAATATGGTGAGGTACTTATTATACAGCCTTCCAATATGAATGCCGTGGTGAAAATATCGGAACTCTGGGGTAATATCGGGATGCGAGCAGCCTCAGCCGGGGACCTTTACCAACGCAATGTATCATTGAAAAAAGCAAACGAATTTGCTGATAAAGCCCTTGCGCTTGACAGTAGTTCTGCTGAAGCACTGTATGCCAAGGCACTTATTAGTAAGCATTTTGCTGAAACGGAAGAGAAAAGGGATCTTGCTACCGAAAACCTGAGACTTTGGAAAGAGTGGGTTGAAAAATCGTTGGAAGCCAATCCTCAGGACCCTTTTGCCATGCATTTACTCGCCCAATGGCATCTGACGGTATTGACCAAGGGAGGGTTGAATAAGGCGGCTGCAAAAATTTTGTTTGGGGGATTGCCCAACGGAGATTTGGCCAAGGCCATCAGCCTGATGGAGACCTGTAAAGAAATGGAACCCTATTATTGCCCGAATTTCTATAATCTTGGGCAGGCTTATGAGCTGAATAAAGAGCATAAAAAAGCCATTGAAACGCTTGAAAGGCTTGCGAAACTCCCAACCCGAAGGCAGGATGATGCTTCAATAAAAGCAGAAGGAGCGGCTTATTTGCAGACGCTGCAGTAAGGTATCCTGTTGATTTTCAGGTTAAGTTAAGTTTACCTTTTCGCTTTTTTTGATCTAAAAATTTGGTCAGTAATGTTTAATGAGTAATTTTGTTACTCATTTGAAGACATGTTAATATTTAATATGCTTCCAGTGAATTCCTGAAACATAATTATTCTTCATGAGTTTTACCCCGCCGGTAAGTACTAAAGTTGCCATTATTGGCCTTGGATATGTTGGACTGCCACTTGCTGTAGAGTTTGGCAAAAAAATACCAACTATTGGATTTGATATCAATCTTAAGCGGATTGAAGAACTAACCGAGGGGATAGATCGGACGCTTGAAGTTGAATCAGACGACCTCAAATCATCCACGTTACTCAGTTTTACGACTGATCTGTCACTTTTGGAATCCTGCAATACCTTTATTGTAACCGTCCCAACCCCGGTAGATAAATTCAACAGGCCCGATTTGACCCCGTTATACCGGGCGAGCGAAACAGTAGGTAAGGTTCTTAAAGCCGGAGATGTAGTTATCTACGAAAGCACTGTTTATCCCGGTGTTACCGAGGAAGAATGTGTACCCGTGCTGGAAAAAGTGAGTGGCCTTACTTATAATGTCGACTTCTTCGCAGGATACAGTCCCGAAAGGATCAATCCGGGTGACAAAGAACATACCGTAACCAAAATACTGAAGGTAACAGCAGGTTCTACTCCGGAAGTAGCCCGGTATGTGGATGATCTTTATAAAAAAATTATTGTGGCAGGAACCTTTCTTGCTTCAAATATCAGGGTAGCAGAGGCTGCTAAAGTCATCGAAAACTCGCAACGGGATATCAATATTGCTTTTGTAAACGAACTAGCCAAGATTTTCAATACGCTTGGTATTGATACACAGGAAGTATTGGAAGCCGCGGGTACCAAATGGAATTTTTTACCCTTCCGTCCCGGTTTAGTAGGCGGACATTGCATAGGGGTCGATCCCTATTATCTTGCTCAAAAAGCACAGGAGCATGGCTATCATCCCGAAATCATATTGGCTGGCCGTCGTTTAAACGATGGCATGGGCAAATACATTGGAACCGAATTGGTAAGACATCTGGTACAGCGGGAAAGAAAAGTAAAGGGAGCTAAAGTCCTGGTTCTAGGTATTACTTTTAAAGAAAATTGCCCCGATGTGCGCAATACCCGGGTGGTAGATGTGGTGGAAACCCTCGAAAGCTTTGGTATGGATCTGACTATTTTTGATCCCTGGGCAAGCCCTGAGGAAGTAGCCCACGAATACAAACTTACCGTTATAAACAAGCTACCCGAGGGCGGGAGCTACGATGCTATTTTACTCGCTGTAGCACATAAAGAATTTAAAGATTTGGATTATGCAAGCCTGAAGCAACCGGAAACCCTGCTATATGACATCAAATCATATTTGCCCAAAGAACTCGTAGATGTAAGATTATAAAAGAGCGTAAAGGGGTAATTATATAACAAACAGAAAGCGGATCAGCATGAATATATTGGTAACAGGTGGTGGTGGTTTTATCGGCAGTAATCTGGTAGGTTCCTTGCTTAGCGATGAGCGGGTAACCAAGGTACGGGTACTCGACAATTTTGCTACCGGTCACAAAGCCAACCTCGAACCATACTTGTCGAATCCGAAATTTGAGTTGTTTGAAGGGGATATCCGCAATGCAGAAGATTGTATACAGGCTTGTGCAGGAATGAATGCCATCAGTCATCAGGCTGCATTAGGTTCTGTACCAAGAAGTATTGCCGATCCTCAAACCTCGCATAAAGTAAATGTAGATGGTTTTGTAAATATGCTGGAAGCTGCCCGGGCCAATGGTATTCGCCGGATGGTTTATGCCTCTTCAAGTTCAGTTTACGGAGATCTGCCGGATAGCCCTAAAGTAGAAACAAGACTCGGTAAAGTGCTGAGTCCTTATGCATCTACCAAACTGGCAAATGAAGTGTATGCAGAATCCTGGTCGAAAGTATACGATATGCAGTTGATTGGTTTCCGGTATTTTAATGTTTTTGGCCCTCATCAGGATCCCAACGGAGCCTATGCAGCGGTAATCCCTCTTTTTATGAAGGCTGCACTTCGGAATGAATCGCCTAAAATAAATGGGGATGGGACGATTACCCGCGATTTTACCCCGATTGCCAATGTTGTACAAATCAACACCAAAGGGGTATTGACACCTAAGGAAGGTTCCTTTCATAAGGTACTGAATGTGGCTTGCGGGCATACAACCGACCTGAACAAGCTTTGGTCTATAATAAAAACGCATGCTCAATCCACGGCTGAGCCGGTTTATGGTTCTGTGCGTCCCGGCGATATTCTGCAAAGTCTGGCAGACATTGGTGCCGCCAAATCCTTTCTGGATTATCAGCCCGATGAAGATCTGGTAAGTGCTTTGGCTGATGCAATGGCCTGGTACCGGAATATAGTATAAGGTAGAAATGAAAGGGACTGCGGGAAGTTTTTTCCTCAGGCACTTGAAAATAAAGGGGTTGGTTCTGTGGCGCTGGATGCGCAGTTTTGTAGAGATTTTTAATACTTAGATTCCGTTTAGGTTAAACAAATGGGACTGAGGGTGGCGAAGCCGTGAGAAAAAACAAAGTTAAGAGATTTGCTAAATAATGCATCAAGAATATTATGAGCCGGATCTCGAACTCAATCCCAGTGGAATCTACAAAAGATATATGGATTATTGAAACAGTCCGGTCAACTTTTTGAAAAGCAAATGAATGGAGCGCCTGTTACCTGGATTCATACCCGTTATTTCGATCTTTTAATGAAGGAGCAATTATCAGCGAATCCAAACTATTTGATTGAACCCTGACCAATATTGATTAAGTACCCGAAACAATATACCCTAACTTATTTTGCTTAATAGTTTAATCACCTCCAAAACAAGAATCAAGCTTTTGTTGAAGTTTTTCAGCAATGTACATACCCGTGCTTATCTTCGCGGGCTTGCAGAAGAGCTTGGTGAAAGTACCAATGCCATCCGGGTAGAACTGAACCGGCTTACAGAGGCAGGGCTTTTGAACCATGTACAGGAAGGAAATACCATTGTTTATAATGCCAATACAAACAATCCTTTTTTTAAGGAATTGAATAAATTGGTTTTAAAATATATGGGTATGGACGATATAGTAGAGAGTGTTGTATCAAAAATCGGGGATCTTGATCTTGCCTTTATTACAGGAGATTATGCCCTTGGAAAAGATAGTGGAATCATTGAATTGGTTTTAGTGGCCAAAAGTATAGATCAAAAATATTTAAAGGCTTTGGTAAAAAGGGGGGAATCAATTACTGGTAGGAAAATAAACCTCCTTACTTATTTACCGCAAGAATTTGAAGAGAAGGCTTCTACATATAATAAAACAAATGCCTTGATTTTATATGATGCTAAACATTTTATCTGAGGAATTTCAGATTTCCTTTTGACGTAAAAGTTTATTTATCTTGTATGTTTAAAGTAATGTTGGATTTTAGCTTTTCAAATAAGCATTAAAGTAAAAAAAATGAAAAGAGCATTAAGCAAAAGTTTTTGGATGACCATCGTAGGTATTACCATAGTTTTATCAATGAGCAGTTGTCTTACCTATAAGGATATTATCAATTTCCAGGATGGAAAAGATCTTACAGATGGAAAAATAGATTCTATTCAAAACGATCGTTTGGTAAGGTTACAACCTGATGATGTGGTACAAGTCAATGTTTTTAGTTATAACCAAGAGGCAGCGGATCGCTTCAATACCCTTGATGCCCGGGCGCAGGCACAAACGATGAGGGCAGGTGGAGGTACCGGATCGAGTATTACAGAACCCTTGGGTTATCGGGTAGACAGTAAAGGATTTATTGATTTTCCGGTTATTGGGTCTGTATTTGTTCAAAATCTAACAATTGAAGAACTTAAGACTTTAGTAATCAAAAAAGTTGAAGAAACCGGTTATTTAAAAGATTTAAGCGTTCAGGTCCGTTACTTAAGCTTTCGGTTTACTGTTCTTGGGGAAGTAGGTTCACCGGGTACCTTTATTGTCCCTAGTACGAAAATTACAATATTCGAGGCAATCGGACTTGCCCGGGATGTCTCTTTATATAGTAACCGGGATAATATTCTGGTAATCCGGGAACAAAATGGGGCTCGTAGTTATGGTCGTTTGAATTTCAAATCTAAAGAGATTTTTAATTCTCCCTATTATTATCTGCAACCCAATGATATTGTATATGTAGAACCCCACCGTACCCGAGTATTTACTGCTACAGACGGAGCTACCCGTATTACGAGAACGATTGTATCTGCACTTTCGGTTATCACAGTTCTCATTGCAATTTTTAGATAAATTTTAATTTCCCTTTTTCATGAATATCAATATGCCTAATCAAAGTATGGGCCAACAACAAAGCGAAACCGGGCTTAATAAAAGTTTGTTTGATCCGGAACGCGCATTCTTTGCCATTCTAAGAGGTTGGCCCTGGATCATTCTATGTATTTTTTTGGGGGTTTTAGGTTCAATCCTTTTTATTAGATACACTCCTCCGGAATATGCATCTAAAATGAAATTGCTGATAAAGAATGCAAGGAACTCAGGAGGTTTTTCTGAGGCGGTTATTCTGCAGGAGATAGGAACCTTTACAAGTACTGGCAACCTGAGCAACGAGATGCAGATTTTGAAATCGGCTTATCTGATGGAGACTGTTATACGCAGGCTTAATGTTCAATATTCGTACCGTTCTGTTGGAAGGGTTGTACTAAGGGAAATGTACCAGGAAAGTCCGGTAAAAGTAGCGTCATGGGAGCCCGATAAAGATGTAAATCAATCTAAATTTAACTTTACCATCCGGTTGCTTGGAAATAACCTCTTTGAGTTGACAACCAGTACTGGTAAAATAATTAAAGCTCAGTTTGGTCAATCCATAACTATACCCAAGGGCAGGTTGACGCTCACCTATTCGCCTGTTTACGACGAATCGAATGAAGAACAACCCCGGGAAATACTAATAACTATAAGTACCCCTGCATCAACGGCAACTTCATATGCTAATCGCTTAAAAGTTGAATCTGACATGAAGTCGGGAAGTACGGTTCTTGAAATACAGCTTACCGATGAAAGTTCTAAAAGAGCAACGGATATACTTGCTAAATTAGTAGAAGTTTACAACGAGACGGAGTTGGCAGATAAAAACCGAATTTATGAAAATACAGTGTTTTTCATTGATGACCGTATGCAGAAACTTGGTATAGAACTAAAAGAGGTGGAAGGTGATGTGGCAGCATTCCGTTCAAGTAATCAGGCCTTTAATCTTTCCGGTGAAGGCAATCTTTTGCTGAATGAAATCAACCAATCGAGTAGGGAACTTGCTGGTTTTGAGGTACAATTAGATATTTTGAATGCAGTAAGGGAACAGTTAAAGAAAGATGGTAATAATTTCTCCTATGTTCCGGTAAGTCCTAGTTTTGCAACGCCGGCCTTCAATAACCTCATTACAACTTTTAATAATCTTATACTAAACCGAGAGGCGCTTATAGGCCGTTTAGGGCCAAAACACCCTGATGTAGAATTAAATGCTAAGCAATTAAGTAACATCCGCCTAAATATTTTGGATGATATCTCAACGCTTGAAGAAAATTTACAAATTCAGATTAAAGGAGTAAAGTCCCGTGACCGTAGTTTGACTTCCCGTTTGGGAACCCTTCCTTCGTCAGAAAGAAAGTTACTGGAAATTCAAAGGCAACAATCTATCAAGCAACAATTGTATTTGTTTTTGCTACAGAAAAGAGAAGAGGCCGCGCTTAGCTTAAGTATCGCTGTAGCAAACAACCGCATTGTAGAGCCTCCGCGTTCTATGGGGCAAGTGTATCCGGATGAATCTAAAGTAATGATAGCAGGTATTGCTCTTGGATTTCTTTTCCCTATTGGAGTAATATTATTGCGTTTCATTCTGAATCAAAAGATTAAGAATGAAGAAGATATTCTGAATCATACCAATGTCCCTTTGCTTGGAGTTATCCCTTATTCTAAACAGGATGGCCATATAGCTATTACGGAAAAAAAGCGAAGTGCAGCAGCAGAAATGTTCCGTTTGCTTCGGGCAAATTTGCAATTTGTAGGAGAGGGCGTAAATAACCGGGTAGTTGCTGTAACGAGTTCTGTTTCCGGAGAAGGAAAAAGTTATGTGGTATTGAATTTCGGTCTTACACTTGCGCTTGGTGATAAAAAAGTAATTGTAGTTGAACTTGACATGCGTAAGCCAAAATTATCCCGTTATCTTGGTATCGATACTCAGGGCGTTCGGGGTGTTACCGATTATCTAGTAGATACAGGTATGGTTTGGCAGGATCTGATTCGTAAAAGTGATTTGAATGGAAATCTCGATTATATATCAGCCGGTCCATTGCCTCCAAATCCAAGTGAACTGTTGCTGAGTGAAAGATTAATAGCACTTATTGGTATCCTCCGCGAAAATTACGATTATGTATTGCTCGATACGCCACCTATTGGTTTGGTAAGTGATGCGCTCCTTTTAAATAAACTGATAGATGTTACCCTCTATCTCGTAAGACAGGATGTTACTTATTTCAGACAATTAAAAATTATTGATGATATAAACCAGAACAATAAAATGCCAAGACCCTATATTGTATTCAATGGTGTAAAGCTAAACAAGACAGGCTACGGATATGGTTATGGTTATGGTTATGGCTATGGTTATGGTTATGGTTATTATGAAGATGATAAATCAGGTAAAAAAGGGTTCTTAGGCAAACTTTTTGGTAAAAAATAGATTTTATCTACATTTTTAAGTGATAAGGTCTTTTAAATTTTTCATCCATTTACTACCTATAGTTTGACCCCGTCTATTATTTTTACTTTGTTGGTAATTGCACTACTTATTTGGGCGCTTTACAGTAACAAGATCCGGGCTTCTCTTATTTTTTTATTAGCCACACTTTTGTTTGTTTTTAGTGGTATTCTCAAGGTAGAAGATGCCTTGGCAGGAATGGCCAATAAACAAATTATTCTTATTTTTTTGCTGATCATGTTAACCAATGGTGTACAGCAAAATATTGGATCGGGCTTCTTTTTTAAGTTATTTGGTCAAAATCTGACTGCCGGACAATTCCGGTTTCGGATGATGGTTTGGGTGGCCGGACTCTCTTCCCTGATCAATAACACCCCTATTGTAGCCTTTCTGGTACCGTATGTAAAAGAGTGGGCTGAAAAAAAGAAACTCATGGCCTCTAAGTTTCTTATCCCCCTTTCTTTTGCTACTATTTTGGGGGGAATGATAACAGTAGTCGGTACTTCAACCAATCTTGTTCTAAATGGATTGATCCAACAGGCTTCCCTCCCATTGTTAGGATTTTTCGATTTTTTCTATCTTGGTTTGATTGTAACCGTGGTTGGATTGCTATTTATGGTATTCTTCAGCGATTGGTTACTTCCAAAGCATGAAGAACGCAAGCAGCAAGTAATCGAGCACCTGAATGAATATATTGTTGAAACCATCCTGAGTCCTCAATCCTCAATGGTTGGAAAAACCATTCAGGAGGCTGGCCTTCGAAATCTCAAAGAGATTTTTTTAGTGGAAATAAAAAGAGGAGTGCAGACGCTCATTGCAGTTGGTCCTAACGAGATTTTGCAGGCGAATGATTATCTTTTTTTTGCTGGAAATACCAAGGCGATTTTTTCGTTAATGCAAGAGAAAACAGGGCTGCTTTTACCGGAGGAAAGTCATGTTCAGCAGAATGGTTTTTTCAAATTGGCAGAGGCTATTGTACCATCCGGAAGTAGCCTTGTAGGAAGTAATCTCAGGGAATGTAATTTCAGAAATAAGTACAAGGGATCTGTTATTTCCATTTACAGACAGGGAGAAAAAGTAATTGGAAATCTTGGACAAATTAAAATACAGGCAGGAGATTTGTTATTGATGTTGACAGGAAATGATTGGCGCTCTGATATATTTAGTCGGGATTTGATTATCGTAACCCGCATGGGTGATATAGTTAAAGAAAAATCTAAATATGGTATTTGGCCGTCAGTAATTGCACTGGTAGTATTACTTGTTGGCATTACCGGGTTTGTCGATTTGTTTATTTCAGCATGCATTGGAATATTGGTTTTCTTTGCTTTCAGGATTCTACAGTTTGAACAAATTCGTAAATCAGTTGATGTTGACTTATTAACCATCCTCGTCTGTAGTCTTGCAATAGGGATGGCAATAACCAAATCGGGAACTGCTGAATATGTAGTAGCCGGTCCTTTGGGTTATTTTTTACAGTATTCCCCTATGGTTATGCTGTTGATACTTTTTGTAATGACGGTGTTGCTTACATCTCTCATAACCAATGCAGCGGCCGTTTCCATTATGTTTCCCATTGCATTGACAATGGGTGAAAAAATTGGGGGTAACGTGCATCCTTTTTTTGTTGCAATTGCTTTTGCTGCAAGTGCCTGCTTTATTACCCCTATTGGTTATCAAACAAACCTTATGGTTATGGGTCCGGGAAATTACCGGTTTAAGGATTTTGTAAAGATCGGTTTACCGCTTACCATAATATATTCGGCAACTTGTCTTTTTTTTATTAAGTATTTTTATAATTTATAGTATGAATCATATTCATCCGGCGCATTTTAAGATACAACAAAATGACAGACTTGTATTGTTGAATCAAAAACCAAAGCTTCTTTGGTTTACCGGTCTTTCAGGGTCTGGAAAAAGTACCCTGGCTAATCTTGCGGAAACAAGATTGCATCAGCAAGGTTATAATACCTATTTGCTGGACGGGGATAATATTCGAACTGGTTTATGCAAAGACCTGAGTTTTTCGGATGCTGACCGCGTTGAAAATATCAGGCGTATTGCAGAAGTTTCCAAATTAATGCTTGATGCTGGTTTGGTAGTAATCTCTGCTTTTATTTCGCCCTTTCGTAGTGATCGTGCAATGATTGCAGATCTGGTAGGTTCAGAAAATTTTTTAGAAATATTCGTGGATTGTCCTCTTGAAATTTGTGAACAACGCGATGTAAAAGGGCTTTATCAAAAAGCAAGGAATGGAGTTATTAAAAATTTCACGGGCATAGATTCCCCATATGAGAAGCCTGTTAATCCGTTTCTCATTATAAAAAGTGCAGAAGAATCTTTGGATGATTCTGTTGATAAAATTATTTTTTCTATTCATCCCAAAGTAAAATTATCCTGATGCAATACTATTTGACACACCTAAAGGAGCTTGAGGCAGAAGCCATATTTGTAATCCGCGAAGTTGTAGCGCAGTTTGAAAAACCCGCATTACTCTTCTCAGGCGGTAAGGATAGTATCGTTTTAAGCCATCTGGCAAAAAAGGCGTTCTATCCGGCTAAAATTCCTTTTCCGTTAATTCATATTGATACCGGACATAATTTTTCGGAAACAATGGAATTTCGTGATGAATTGGTAGCAAAACTTGGTGTGCAACTTATTGTAGGTTCTGTACAGGAAACCATAGACGCCGGGCGTGTAAAGGAAGAAACGGGTCTTAATGCCAGTAGAAATGCCCTGCAAACTACTACGCTTCTTGAAACCCTGGAAAATTACAAAATTGATGCAGCTATGGGCGGTGCACGGCGTGACGAAGAAAAAGCAAGAGCCAAAGAGAGATTCTTTTCACACAGAGATGAGTTTGGGCAGTGGGATCCAAAGAATCAACGGCCTGAGTTATGGAATCTTTTCAATGGAAAAAAACAAATGGGAGAACACTTCCGGGTATTCCCTATCAGCAACTGGACCGAAATGGATGTATGGCAATATATTCAAATGGAAAATATAGATCTCCCTGCTTTGTATTTTTCGCATGAGCGCGATTGTTTCATCAGAGATGGGGTAATTCTGGCATATGATGAAAACATGGTCAAACTACGGGATCATGAGAAAATCGTCAGAATGCAAATTCGTTTCAGAACCTGCGGCGATTTACCCATTACAGGTGCAGTAGAATCGGATGCAGACAATCTTGATAAAGTGATTGCAGAGGTGGCAACCACCCGTACTACAGAACGTGGTACACGGGCCGATGACAAACGTTCGGAAACCGCTATGGAAGATCGAAAGAAGAGCGGTTACTTTTAATCTTAAAATTTTAAAAAAATATTATGGCTATACAGGAAAATAATCAACTGCTTCGCTTTACAACAGCCGGATCGGTGGATGATGGGAAAAGTACCCTTATTGGCAGACTTTTATATGATTCAAAATCTATTTTTGAAGACCAATTGGATGCTGTGAGATCATCCAGTGAGAAAAAAGGGTTTGATTACGTGGACCTTTCCTTACTTACCGATGGTTTGAAGTCGGAGCGTGAACAGGGTATTACTATTGATGTAGCTTATCGTTATTTCAGCACTCCACGCCGCAAATTCATCATTGCAGATACACCCGGGCACACACAGTACACCCGGAATATGGTTACTGGTGCCTCCACTGCCAATCTTGCTATTATTTTGGTAGATGCCCGTAAGGGGCTTTTGGAGCAAACTTACCGGCACTCTTTTATCGCTTCTCTGTTGCGTATTCCTCACGTTGTGGTTTGTATCAATAAGATGGACCTTGTAGATTATAGCGAAGAGGTTTACAACAAAATTGTGGCAGACTATGAAGCATTTGCAAGTAAACTCGATGTAAAGGATATTCATTTTATTCCTATCAGTGCTTTAGCTGGCGATAATGTAGTAGACCGTTCCGAGAAAATGAAATGGTATCAGGGAACTACGCTTTTGTACCTATTGGAAACGGTACATATAGCAAGCGATCACAATCATATTGATTGCCGTTTTCCGGTGCAGATGGTTATTCGTCCCCATACCCGGGAGCATCAGGATTTCAGAGGTTACGCAGGCCGTATTGATGGTGGTGTATTTAAACCGGGTGATGAAATTAAGGCCCTACCAAGTGGCTTTACCAGCAAGATCAAAACCATTGAACTCAATGGGGAGCAACTTGAGGCAGCTTATGCGCCTATGAGTGTGGTTATGACGCTTGAAGATGAAATCGACATCAGTCGCGGGGATATGTTGGTGCGTCCGAATAATCAACCCGAAATGGAGCAAAACATTGATGTGATGGTGTGTTGGATGAGTCCTCGCCCCTTGACAACCAGAACTAAATTGCTGATTAAGCATACCACAAGGGAGTGTATGGCCATTGTAAATGAATTACAATACAAGGTAAATGTGAATACACTTCATAGAGAAACAGAAATTGAGAAAATTGAAATGAATGATTTGGCAAGGATTTCTATCCGTACTTCACAGCCATTGCTTTTTGATCGGTATCTACGAAATCGAATGACTGGTTCTGTTATTTTTGTGGATCCGGGTACTTTTGAAACGGTTGGTGCCGGTATGCTTGTATAATCTTTTAAGATTTACGCCTTTTTATGGGTGATATCACCCCATAATTCCTGATTAAGAAAATTTCAATGAAAAAAATACTGGTTTCTCTGTATTTATATTGGCTGCGCATGCGTGGCTTTAAAATGGTACATTTTTTTCATATTCGTAAAGCTGCAGGTACAGCCATTCGTGCTGCGGTTTCATCCCGCAACAATTTGGTGGGATCAATGGTCGTATCCAATGGTTATGTATTTTTAATGCATGGGCACGATTTTACCATCAAAGACCTGAAGCCGGGGGAATACTTTTTTTTTGCTACCCGCGAACCTATTGGTCGTTTCGTTTCGGGTTTTTATTCCAGGCTTCGGCAAGGACAACCCAAAAATTTTAATCCATGGACTCCGGGTGAAGTAGTTGCCTTTGATATTTTTAAAACACCAAATGAATTGGCGGAGGCAATGACTTCAGAGGATGATCAATTACGAAAGAATGCCATGACTGCCATGCAGGAAATTCGTCATGTAAACAGCTCCTACTGGGATTGGTTTGTAGATGAAAAGACTTTCGAGGAAAATAGAAACAGAATCCTGTACATACTTAATCAAAAGGGTTTAAATGACGATTTCAGAAATTTTCAATTGATGTATAACATTGATCTTGGAGAATTACCCAATGATCCGGTAAAAGCGCATCGCAAACCCGATAATCATAAGGATGAGTTGAGTGAGTTGGCTAAATCCAATCTGAAAAAATGGTATGCCCGGGAATATGCATTTCTTGACATGATCCGGGATTTTAAACCAAGCTTGCTGAACAATAAAGTTGTCTGAAATAATGGGAATTTCCCATCAAAAAGTATAGTATGAATCAATTGCCCATAGTACAATATCTGGAAGCCGCCTTAAATGCAGCAGTTCAGGCAGGTAAGAAAATTCTTACAATTTATGAATCGATAGATGCGTTTGAAGTAAGTAGTAAGGCAGATAACTCTCCACTGACTGCTGCTGATAAGGCAGGGCATCTTCGAATTACAGAACTTTTGGAATCTACCGGATTACCCGTTTTGTCCGAAGAGGGTAAAAGTATTGATTATGAGGTTCGGAAAAAATGGCCTTTATATTGGTTGATTGATCCGCTTGATGGGACCAAAGAATTCATTAAACGCAATGGGGAGTTTACTGTAAATATTGCTTTGATAGAGCAAGAAAAAGTAATTGCAGGTGTGGTTTATGTTCCGGTTACAGACATTCTGTATTGGGGATCTATTGGTGGTGGGGCTTTTAAAAGAGTAGGTAATAACCCCCCGATCTCCCTACCACTATCTCAATCGGATAATATCAAGGCCATTGTAGCAAGCAGATCTCATATGAGCCCTGAAACCGAAGCATTCATTGCAAATTATCCTGAAGCTGAGTTATTGAGTATGGGTAGTTCTTTAAAATTTTTATTAGTTGCAGAAGGGAAAGCACAATTGTACCCCCGGTTTGCACCAACAATGGAATGGGATACAGCAGCAGCGCAGGCGGTTGTAGAAGCAGCAGGAGGTCAGGTGGTATGGTATCCTCAAAACACACCTCTTAATTATAACCGTCCCGATATGTTGAATGGATGGTTTCTGGTAAAAGCAAGGGGATTTTAATTTGTCTTTTTCTCTTTAATTAATTGGTATTATTTTCAAACTTATAATGAACTTATTCAAGAAACTATTCAGGAAATATTTTTCCCACTTCACTTATTTTTATCGGTATTTGAAGTCTAAAATATTTATTACGCTTGGGCTTACCGTACTGGTGGGAACATTGGACGGTTTGGGCTTAGCCATGTTTTTACCATTGCTTGAAATGGTTGATGGAAGCACAGAAGCCTCTGCCAAGGGGTTAGGTAATCTTCAGTTTCTGGTAACGGGCTTGAGCAAATTGGGTTTACCGCTTACGCTTGCAACTGTCTTATCTGTTATGCTTTTCTTTTTTATACTGAAAGGGGGAGCTAAATTTTGTGAAGGGTATTATCGAATCAGCGTACAGCAGTTTTTTATAAAAAGCCTCCGGATTGATTGTCTTCGAAAATTGGGCCGGTTTGATTATCAGGAATTTGTAAAAGCTGATGTAGGCCGTATTCAAAACACCCTAAGTGGTGAAACAGGCCGGGTAGTGCAGGCATACCGATATTATTTTGAAACCATGCAAGCTATTATTATGCTTTCGGTTTATGTTGTGCTTGCATATTTATCAAATCCTCAGTTTGCATTATTGGTTACTTTAGGAGGCGTAGTTTCAAATTTATTGTTCAGCAGAATCTATGGGCTTACAAAAAGTACCTCAAGAAAAATTACGCAGGTAAGTCACAAATATCAGGGTTTGCTGATTCAAAAGGTTGCTTTTTTTAAATACCTCCGCGCAACCGGTCAAAGCCGTAACTATGAAAAAAAGTTAGTACAAGAGGTGGAAAATATTGAAGATAACAACCGTCGAATAGGTTTTTATAATTCCTTACTTGCTGCCGTTCGCGAACCTATGGTTATGATAATTGTAGTTGCGGTTATTTTGGTTCAGGTTAAGTTTTTCGGCCAAAGCCTTGGGTTAATGATTTTATCATTGTTGTTTTTTTACCGGGCCTTAAATTATGTCATTCAATTTCAGAACACCTGGAATCATTTTCTGAATGTATCAGGGTCACTTGAAAATATGACTGCTTTTACCGAAGAATTAAAAGCAGGACAGGAAAAGCAAGGGCCTTTGATGATTGAAGGATTTAAGGAGAAAATGGAACTGCAACAGGTAGCATACCAATATAGTCCTGAAGCAAAAATTTTACATAATCTCTCTCTTACTATCCAAAAAAATGAAACAATCGCCTTTGTAGGAGAATCCGGTTCGGGAAAAACAACCCTTATTAATATGGTGGCCGGGTTGTTGCCGGCTACAAAAGGTATGTTGAAAATTGATGGTATCCCGTACCCGGAACTTAATAAAACCAGTTTACAACAAAGGATAGGGTATATAACCCAGGAGCCTGTTATTTTTAATGATTCCGTTTTTAATAATGTTAGTTTTTGGGATGAACCCTCCGAGGAAAATATTCGGAAGTTTTATGAGGTATTGAAATTGGCTTCTTCTTATGATTATGTCATGGCGCTTCCTGAAGAAAAGGAAACGGTTTTGGGTAGCAACGGGGTTAACCTAAGCGGCGGGCAGCGGCAGCGAATTGCCATAGCAAGAGAATTATACAAAGACATTGATATTTTGATAATGGATGAGGCCACTTCTGCTTTAGATTCTGAAACAGAGAAAAATATTCAACAGGCTATCGAATACCTTCATGGCCGCTACACAATCCTCATTGTAGCACACAGGCTTTCTACTATCAAAAATGCGGATCGGATCGTGTTTATGAAAAGTGGGAATGTGGAGTCTATTGATACCTTCTCTAACCTTGTACAAAAAAATGAGGGTTTCCGAAGAATGGTTGAATTGCAGGAGGTTTAATAAAGATATAATATAAAATAATCATTCATATAGTGAATACTTCCAATTATTTTCTCAAAAGTGCTTTTTCGTTTGACAATGCATTTATTAACACAGCTGAGTTAATAGAGTGGGTAAAAGAGCAAAATGAGCAGGTGTTTGTTGAAATAAACAAAATTCCTTTTAGTGCTTTAAGATCGTGGGACTTTGATGAGCAAAGGGTGACATTAAAGCATCAAACGGGAAAGTTTTTTTCAATAGATGGAATAAGGGTTTCTACTAATTGGGGATCAATTACTACATGGGATCAACCTATCATTTACCAACCTGAAATTGGATATTTAGGTTTCATTACAAAAGAATTTAATGGAGTTTTACATTTTTTGGTGCAGGCAAAAATTGAACCTGGCAATGTAAATTATGTTCAATTATCTCCAACACTTCAGGCCACAAAAAGTAATTATACACGGGCTCATCAGGGTAAAACGCCTGCCTACCTTGAATATTTTACAAATGCAAAACCCGGGCAAATTTTACTTGATCAGTTACAATCCGAGCAGGGTGCAAGGTTTTTAAGAAAAAGAAATAGAAATATTATCATTAAAGTAGAAGAAGAAATTCCATTGCTCAATAATTTTACCTGGGTTACCCTTGCACAAATAAAGGAACTCATGAAAATTGATAATCTTGTGAATATGGACACAAGAACGGTAATTTCAGGTATTCCTTATGGTACGTATCCTAGTTTGCAAGTTGATTTATTCAGCTTCTTAGATAATAGAAAAGGAGGAGCTGAATTTGAACATAAAGTTTTGAAGTCAGTGCTATCTGCCGAAGGTGCCATGCATAGTTTGGATAATATTATCAATTTTATTACAAGGCATAAAAGTTTTTATGAATTAAATATTGAAAAAATTCCGCTTACACAGGTAAAGGATTGGCAGATTCTTGATGAATCTATTGAACATGTTGACAAGAAATTTTTTAAGATCATTGCAGTTGAAGTAAATATTGGAAACCGGGAAGTTCAAAGTTGGACGCAGCCTATGGTAGAACCAGCCCAGGACGGAATATGTGCATTTGTATGTAAGGAAATAAATGATGTATTGCATTTTGCAGTTCAAGCCAAGCTTGAAGCAGGTAATTTCGATATTATCGAATTTGCTCCTACTGTACAATGCCTGACGGGTAATTATAGAAATTCAAAAGCTTCCAAACTTCCTTTTCTCGATTATGTACTCAACGCTCCTAAAGAAAAGATTATTTTCGATACCCTGCAGTCGGAGGAGGGGGGAAGGTTTTACAAGGAGCAAAATAGAAATATCGTTGTTTTTGCGGGGGTTGAAGTTTCAGATGAATTGCCGGAAAATTATATTTGGATGACGTTGAATCAGCTTCAAACTTTTATCAAACATAATAACTACATCAATATACAGGCAAGGAGCTTGTTAGCTGCATTAAGTTTTAAAAAGTTTGATTAAGATGGAAAAACACATTAAAATAGGAATTCTTGGTGCTGCCAATATTGCCATTAGGTCTGTTATTCCTGCAATTCAATATTTAACCAGTCATTATTTGCTGGCTGGTATTGCAACAAGATCGGTTGATGCAGCACAAAATAAGCTAGCTACTTTAAATACGGTTATCTTACACGGTTATGATGCTTTACTGGATAATACATCGATTGATGCAGTATACATTCCATTACCCAATGCCCTTCATGCTGAATGGATTGAAAAGGCTTTGTTGAAACAAAAACATGTATTGGTAGAGAAATCATTAGGCATTTCTCTTGAGGAGGTAATAAGATTGACTAATTTAGCAAGAGAACGAAATTTAGTGCTTGTTGAAAATTTTCAGTTTAGATTTCATCCTCAGCTTGAGTTTATTAGAGATATTGTTACTAGCCATCAAATTGGTGATATAAGGAGTCTGCGTTCATCTTTTGGATTCCCTCCATTTCCTGATGCTGATAATATAAGGTATAAAAAGGAGTTAGGCGGAGGCGCGCTGCTGGATGCAGGGGCGTACACTACCAAGATTTCCCAGCTCATTTTAGGGGAAGGACTAGAAGTAAAATCAGCAACTTTAAATTATAGTGAATTGAATCAGGTAGATATTTGGGGTGGTGCTTATCTGCAAGAAAAATCAAGAGGCATTTTTGCTCAGCTTGCGTTTGGTTTTGACCATTTTTATCAATGTGGCATTGAAATTTGGGGAAGCAAAGGAAAATTAAGCACCAACCGATTATTTACAGCACCTGCTGGTTATGAACCAGAGATTTTATTGGAAACAGGGAAGGGAAAAGAAATTTTAAAAGCTCCTTCGGTTAACCATTTTGAGCAAATGTTGATACATTTTTATCAATTGATTTGCACCCAAAAAGGTGTGGAAAAGGAACATGCTCAAAATATTGATCAAGCACGATTGTTAAACGAAATTAAATCTTTTGCAAATGTCTGAAAGACCTATTTATGTAACGCAGCCATCATTGGCACCACTTGAAGAGTATATAGAATTATTAAAAGGTGTTTGGCAACGAGGAATTCTGACGCACAATGGCCCTTTGGTACAGCAGTTAGAAAGAGAGATTTCACAGAAGTTGGGTGTAGCAGACTTAGTAGTTGTAGCAAACGGTACTTTGGCAATACAAATGGCCATAAAAGCATTAGAAATAAAGGGTGAAATTATTACCACCCCTTTTACCTGGGTGGCTACCTTAAGTGCTATACAGTGGGAGGGATGTACCCCTGTGTTTTGCGATATTAATCCTGAAACATTAAATATGGACCCTGAAGCCATTGAAAATAAAATTACTGAAAAAACGGTTGCCATAATGCCTGTACACGTATTTGGTAATCCATGTGATGTGGAAGCTATTGAGCGCATTGCAAAAAAGAATAATTTAAAAGTAATTTATGATGCTGCTCATGCTGTAGGTTCAACTTATAAAAATAAAAGCCTTTTAGAATTTGGTGATATTTCAGCTACTAGTTTGCATGCAACCAAATTGCTAAATACCGGTGAAGGTGGAGCATGTATTACCACAAACAATGATCTTTTCGAAAAATTAAAGCGAATACGCTTTTTTGGTCACAACAATGCAAAGGATATAGTGGAGGAAGGATTTAATGGTAAGCTTACTGAAATCCATGCAGCATTGGGTTTAGCAAATTTAAAGTACTATGACGCAGTACTTGAAGATCGGAAAAGAAAATATATTTATTACAGGGAATCATTACAAAGTATTTCCTCATTAAGTTTTCAGAAGCTCGAGCTTGGTGAAACAAATTATTCTTATTTCCCGGTAATATTTAATTCGGAAGAACAGTTATTAATGGTGGAAAAATCGCTCAACGCTATTAATATTTTTCCACGGCGTTATTTTTATCCGGCAGTCAATACGTTTAAGGCAATTGTGGATTACGTTGAAATGCCCCTTGCAGAAGAGGTAGCAAAAAGAATATTATGTTTGCCTTTATATCTTACGCTTACTAATAGTGAAGTAGAGGACATAATTAATTGTATAAAGAAAGTATGCTAATAATCATTGGTAAGCTTTTTTAAATATTATATTTTGATCTTAAATATCCTCAATTTAATTTACAGATAGGAAATTGAGAGAAATTCAATAAATAAACTAAATATTCACTTGAATGCTAAATAAAAAATCACTCCTTATTACAGGAGGCACCGGTTCGCTTGGAAAAGCATTGGTAGCTCATATCCTGAAAACTTACCCGGATATCATCCGCTTAGTAATCTATTCGAGAGATGAACAAAAGCAGTTTCAGATGGAGCAGGAGTTTCCAAGAAGCAAGTATCCGCAACTGCGTTTTTTTATTGGGGATGTGCGGGATTATGAGCGATTGCGCCGGGCACTCCGGGGTATTGAGTTTGTAATTCATGCCGCGGCAATGAAACATGTTCCAATTGCAGAATACAACCCCATGGAATGTGTGAAGACCAACATTTTGGGTGCTGAAAATGTAATCAACGCCTGTTTGGAATGTGAAGTAGAAAGGGTAGTAGCTCTTTCAACCGATAAGGCTGCAGCCCCTGTAAACCTCTATGGAGCCACCAAACTAGCATCAGATAAACTATTTGTAGCAGCCAACAATATTCGTGGCTGGAATCCCATCCGGTTTTCGGTAGTTCGTTATGGAAATGTAATGGGAAGTAACGGTTCCGTGATTCCCTTTTTTATCAATAAAAAGAAAACCGGAGTATTGCCCATTACGGATCCTGCCATGACCCGTTTCAATATCTCGCTTCAGGGTGGTGTGGATATGGTAATGCATGCACTCGAACATGCATGGGGTGGCGAAATTTTTGTGCCTAAAATTCCTTCTTACCGTATTACCGATGTAGCTGAAGCTATTGGACCAGAATGCGAGAAACCTGTTGTAGGTATTCGTCCCGGAGAAAAAGTGCATGAAGAAATGATTACGACTTCAGATTCCTTTTATACCTGGGATCTTGGTAAATATTATACCATCCTGCCTGCAACCCATAGTTGGAAGCTACCGGATTTTATTGAAAAATTTAAAGCGACCAAGGTTACTGAGGGCTTTCGGTACAATTCTGGAGAAAACACCGAATGGGAAACTATTGAAAGCTTGCGCCAATTGATTATAGAACACGTAGATCCTAATTTTTCTGTAGCATGATCCAAAATATTCCATATGGCCGGCAGCATATAACGGACGAAGACATAGAAGCGGTAGCAACCGTGCTTCGTTCTGACTATCTGACACAGGGGCCATCAATTGCATCTTTTGAAACAGCGTTTGCAGCTTACACAGGGGCAAAATATGCGGTAGCGGTATCCAATGGAACTGCAGCCCTGCACCTCAATTGCATGGCGCTTGATGTACAACCCGGCAATAAGGTAATTACAACCCCTATTACTTTTGCAGCAAGTGCCAATTGCGTTCGATATTGTGGTGGCGAAGTGGTGTTTTCAGATATAGATCCTGAAACCTATTTGCTCGATATCCATAAAGTGCGTACTCTTTTAGAAGCCTCACCTAAGGGAACCTATAAGGGAATCATTCCGGTAGACTTTGCGGGTCGTGCCTGTGATTTGGAAGCTTTTAGAGCATTGGCCAACGAGTTTGGACTCTGGATCATTGAAGATTCCTGTCATTCTCCGGGAGGTTATTTTATAGATAAATCCGGCGAAAAGCAACATTGTGGAAACGGTCGATATGCAGATCTGGCGATATTCTCCTTTCATCCGGTCAAGCATATTGCAGCTGGTGAAGGAGGGATGATTACCACCAATGATGAGGCACTTTATCAGAAGTTGATGATGCTACGCACTCACGGCATTGTAAAAAATAATGCAGCTTATACAAACTCAGTTTCTTTCGCCGGTGGCGGTGAGGAATACCCGGGTTGGTATATGGAAATGCAGGACCTTGGTTATAATTACCGTTTGACCGATTTTCAGGCTGCATTGGGCGAAAGTCAGTTGAAACGCGCCGCTTCCGGACTTGAAAAAAGAAGAGCCATAGCTTCCACCTATGAAGTTGCTTTCAAAGAAGCCTCTTTTGTAAAAGGACAATCCGGGGTAGTAGAAGGGCATGCTTATCACTTATATGTGCTGGAAGTAGAGGATCGGCTCGGGCTTTACAATTACCTGCGCAGTCAGCATATCTTTGCTCAGATCCATTATATTCCTACGCATCTGATGCCTTATTACAGGCAATTTGGGTGGAAGGAAGGGGATATGCCGCATGCGGAAAATTATTACAGGCATTGTATCAGTTTGCCCATGTATCCTACTTTGGACGAAAAACAACAAAAATTTGTTATTGATGTAATCAATAATTATTATGCAAAGTAAAAAACTTTGTATTATACCGGCGCGTGGTGGCAGTAAGCGAATTCCAAGAAAAAATATAAAGAATTTTCATGGAAAACCTATTATCGCCTATTCAATTGAAGCTGCTTTACATTCTCAACTTTTTGACCATATTATGGTATCTACCGATGACAAGGATATAGCAAAAATTGCGGAAGTATATGGAGCCCATGTACCTTTTTTAAGATCTAATGAAACATCAAATGACTATGCAACTACTTTTGACGTTATTAAAGAAGTTATAAACGATTACAATACTCTTGGAAAAGACTTTGATTATGTTTGCTGTATTTATGCATGCGCACCTTTTATAACAAGCGAAAATATTAATAATAGCTTTGAATTATTAATGGACAAAAAATACGACAGTGTTTTTCCCGTGATGCCTTTTGGCTTTCCTATTCAAAGAGCTTTAAAGCAAGAAGATAATGCTGTAAGTTTTTTTTATCCTAAGTTCGCCCTTGCAAGATCACAAGACTTAGAAAAAAGTTATCACGATGCAGGACAGTTTTATTGGATGAGCATTAAAGCCTGCATAGAAAAAAATAGAATTTTAACTGATAATTCAGGCTGTATTACTCTCTCGGAATTAGAAGGACAAGATATAGACAATGAGATTGATTGGAAATTAGCAGAATTGAAATATGAATTGCTACAAAGTACTTTATAAACAAATTTTCAAATCGGGCGACTTCTCTTTAGCCCCTATTCGATATGAAGACCGTTATGACATTATGCAATGGCGCAATGAACAGATTTATCATTTGCGCCAAAACAAACCTTTGACAAAAGAAGATCAGGATGGCTATTTTGAAAATGTTATCTCAAAACTTTTTGACCAAGAGCAACCAGATCAGATATTATTTTCTTTCTTAGAACATGGAATATGTATTGGTTACGGCGGGTTGGTTCATATTAATTGGAATGATAAGAATGCAGAGGTTTCTTTTATCATGAATACGGCATTGGAGGCCAACAGATTTCAAGAAATTTGGAGTGCCTATTTGGTTTTATTGGAAGAAGTTGCTTTCTCCGATTTGAAATTCCACAAAATATATACTTACGCTTTTGATTTAAGACCACACTTATATCAAGCTTTGGAAGTTAATAACTTTATAGAAGAAGCTCGTTTGAGAGAGCATTGCTTCTTTGATGATAAATATAGAGATGTTGTTATTCATACTAAAATTAATAGTGGAATTATCCTCAAATTAGCAACTGTGCAGCACCTTGATATCACTTTTGAATGGGCTTCTGACCCGGATATTAGGCGTTATGCTGTAAATAAGGAGAACATTCAATATGAAAACCATCGGTCTTGGTTCATCAATAAGATAAAAGCAGCACAATGTTTATATCTCATCGCCGAAATGAATCATCAGCCTATTGGCTCTATACGATTTGATATTAATGATGAGAAAGAAGCAACTATCAGTTATTTATTAGACCCCAGGTTTCATGGCAGGGGATTGGGAAGACTCTTGTTATATGAAGGCGCAAAAACACTTTTAAAAAAGAGACAAGTTGATAAAATATCAGGATTGGTTTTTAAAGAAAATATACCTTCAATGAAAGCCTTTTCTCATTTGAAGTATGATAAAGTTGATAATGATGACTCTTCTGTCATTTTTGAGAAGATAATAAAAACAGCAGTATGAAAATTAAAAATTTTACTATAGATAAAGCCTCAAAAGTTTTCATTATAGCCGAGTTGTCGGCTAATCATAACGGTAGTATTGAAACAGCACTTCAAACTATAAAAGCCGCCAAAAGAGCAGGTGCAGATTGTATAAAGTTTCAAACTTACACAGCTGATACCATTACAATTAACTCAAGAAAGGATGATTTTTTAATAAAAGGTACTATTTGGGAAGGTAAGAATCTTTATGAGTTGTATGAGGAAGCTTATACACCTTGGCAATGGCACGAAACCCTATTTAAAGCTGCGGAAGCAGAAGGGTTGATTTGTTTTTCTTCTCCTTTTGACCCAACCTCTGTTGATTTATTGGAAAATTTAAACACACCGGCTTATAAAATTGCTTCTTTTGAAATTACTGATATTCCATTAATTGAATTGGTTGCTTCTAAGGGAAAGCCAGTTATTATTTCCACAGGAATTGCTGAAGAGAAAGATATAGAATTAGCCATAGATGCCTGTAAAAGGATGGGGAATAATGACATTGCTTTATTGAAATGTACTTCAAGTTATCCTGCTCCTATTGAGGAAGCCAATATGATTATGGTAAAGGATATGGCTGAGAGATATGGCGTAATTACAGGCTTATCTGACCATACATTGGGTAGCACGGTTCCTATTGTAGCTACTTGTTTTGGTGCCAAAATAATTGAAAAGCATTTTATTATTGATCGATCTATTGGAGGTCCAGATGCTTCTTTTTCAATGAATGAGCAGGAGTTTACTAATATGGTGAAAGCAGTAAGAGAGGCAGAAAAGGCAATTGGAGTTGTTGACTATAACTTAACTGAGAAACAAGCAAAGGGAAAGGATTTTTCAAGGTCGCTGTATGTGGTAAAAGATGTAGAGCCCGGGGATGTGATTAGGGAGGATAATATTCGTTCTATAAGACCTGGTTTTGGTTTACATCCTAAATACTATAATGATGTAATTGGAAAAAAGTATAAAGTACGATTAGAAAAAGGTGATAGATTTGATTTAAATGCAATCGAATAATCATTTATTTATATGTATAAATAGAGATTGTAAATGTAAATAGTTAAGTTTATTAAGTTGTAATTCATTTAGTAGAAGATTTTCCACCATTTATGTTAGATACTTTAGATTATAATAATAAAAAAGTGATGTTTTTTGATACCTGGGCATCAAGTCCTCAGGTGGAAACAAGTCTTGACCTTTGCGAACAGGTAAGAGACATTGGTGGAAAAAGTTATTATATAAATATTGCAAATGATTTACCATTTAAAGAATGGGTAAAAGGCACAGATAAAATTCAGAATGCTATTGTAAAAAAAAGAATACAGCTAGTAAAAGATTTGTGTAAAGAGATTAATATTCCTTTTTATACTGATATAAAGGTTCCTTATCCCAATATAAAAATTGAAACTACTTATCTCGAAAGCGTTGAAAATTTTAAATCATGGGAAGTTGAAAATTATGATTGGGGTATGGGTATTATATCCTCGGCAGTTTCCTACCTTAATAATGCTTTTTTTAACCCGCAGGATCATAAAGAATTATTAGAAAAAATCGCCAATTCATCTTTTTGGGTTCTTGCATCATTTGAAGCCTATTATAATGATATAAGGCCTGATATGGTATTTATTCGTAATGGAAGAACTGCATTAAACAGACCCTTATTACGTTTCTGTCAAACCAATAAAATACCATTTAGAGTGCATGAAAGAGCTGGTTTGGAAGGGAAATTCAAGGTTGGTATTAATACCACCTACATCCATGATAGAAAGTTTTATACGGATGCAGTTAATTTACACTGGAATAGTAGCACAATACCTGATGAAGAGAAAATTCAAATTTCTACTAATTTCTATGATAAGAGGCTTAAAGGCGACACCCAAGCCTTTTCATTTATCTCCGATATGGAAGCTGGAAAATTGCCTGAGGGTTTTGATATTTCGAAACACAATCTTGTTTTTTATACTGGTTCTTTAACAGAATATGCGGCAATAGATCGTGAAAATACCGCAGACATTCTTTTTGATAGCCAATTTGAGGCTGTACAATGGCTTATAAGTTTGGTAGCAGATAATCCTGAAATGAAACTCTACATCAGGTTACATCCAAACACACAAAAAATGTTTCCTCAGGAATATAAGTTTTGGCGTTCAGTGCTAAGTAATGTTCCCGATAATGTGGAAGTGATTGAGGGTCGTTCAACGATTGATACATACACCCTTGCTCAATATTGTTCAATTGTACTCGTTTATATGACAACAGTAGGGATAGAAGCGGCTTTTAGAAAAAAGCCTGTGATTGTATTAGGAAATGCTATTTATAAGGATTTAGGATCTAATTATTTACCATCTAATCTTGATGAATTAAAGGACCTGATTTATAATAAGAATCTTAAGCCTAAAGAGCCTTTAGGCTGTTATAAGTATGGCTTTTTTAATATGACAAGAGGCCGACCTTTAAAGTATTTTAAACCAACCTCAATGCATACAGGCTTGTATAGGGGTAAAAATTTGACAATAAAAAATTCGGATGTTTCTTCTTTAATAAGATTGAAAATTTACATAAAAAAAATTAAGAAAAGTATCGGTTTTTAAGGCTATCATTTTATGAAAAAAAATTTTACAATAGGAATTAGTTGTATTGGAAGTGGCGTAGGGCAGTCCGTAATTAATTCTTTAAAACATTCAAGACTTCCTTTCAGAACAATTGGATTGGGCACTAATCCTTTTGCTTTTGGAGCTTATGATTGTGATGCTTATGATTACACGAAAACCATTTACGATCCGGAATTTATAGACGATTTAATTAGGGTTTGTAAAAAACATCAGGTTGATCTGATTGTTCCGGGTCTTGATGATGAGGCATTAATGTATGCCCAAAATCAGGATAAATTTGAAGCGGCAGGTATAAAAACAATATGTAGTGGAGTAGACCTTATTGAAATTTGCAGAGATAAAGAAAAAATGAGCAATGTGCTCAATCCTATTGCTGATGTTTTTGTGAAAAGTTTTAGCTTCTCTAATTATAAGGAAGCATTTGATGCAGACATATTAAAGCTTCCTTTTATTGCAAAACCCAGGGGTGGATTTGCCTCAAAAGGGGTTGAAATAATAAATGCTGAAGCAGATTTTTCAAGGATAAATGAAGGGCATATCATTCAGGAACTTGCAATTCCTTCAAGTGCAGATCCCAATCACGATTTTTTTGTAAAGCAATTGGCAAAAAATATCAATCCCCAGGTTTCTGAGGTTTCCATTCAATTGGTATACGATCCACAGGGTAACTTAATGGGCAAAATGGCAAGCTATAATAAGCTCAACAATGGTGTGCCTATTGAGATTTTGCCATTTGAGGATGATTATATATGGGAAATAGTAGACAAGCTAACCCCTACCTTATTGGCATTAGGATTAAAAGGGCCCCTTAATATACAAGGACGTCTCACTGATACCGGCCTTAAGATTTTTGAAATGAACCCTCGGTTTACAGGGATTACCGGATTAAGGGCTTTAATGGGTTTCAATGAAGTAGAAGCATGTGTAAAAGAGTGGTTAGGCATTGATGTTGGTGCTAATACTTTGATCATGAATAACAATAGGTTTGGAATCAGACAAACCATGGATAAGTCGATACCCATTGAACGAAATGATGAGGTTGTTCAGCTTTTCAAAAAAATTAACGGGCGTATTTTAAAGACCAAAAAGAGCCTTTTGATAACCGGAGCAAACGGCTATTTAGGTAGAAATTTAATTGCTGAACTTAGCAATCGATATAGGGATAACTATGAAATCTTTGCTTTTGGAAGAAATAAGGAAAAATTACAAAATTTATTTAGTGCAAAAAATGTTCAGGTAGTAGACGAAATCGATTTAAAGGAAGGCAGGCTGAGTTTAGGAAATATTGAGCTCATTATTCACCTAGGTTTTACCAGACCACAAGGAACGAATACTGAAATTGCAGAAAGTATTGCATTTTCTACTGCACTGTTTACAAGGGCGGCAATCAATCAGGTTCCGGCAATTATAAATATGTCATCGCAGGCAGTATATGGTATAAGCAAATTAAATAAATGGGATGAGCACACTCCCATTAGCCCTGAAACAAATTATGGTCATGCCAAGTATAGTGTAGAGTGTTGTTTAGCTGCTATGTCCAGGGTGAATAGAGTTCTGAGGTATACGAATATCAGGCTTGCAGGTTTAACAGGCGGTGGACAGGGATTTAAAGCAGATTATGAAATATTGGCGAAATTTGTAAAAAAGGCATTAACCGGGGAAACAATCAATTTAGTTGGAGGGATGCAGAAAATGCAGCGTCTTGATGTAAGAGATGCTGTATCTGGAATTATAGCTTTACTAAATTCAGATCCTCAGCATTGGGCATTTGCATATAATTTAGGAAACAATGAACAATATAAATTGGAGGATATGGCCAATTTTGTTTCAAAGGTTGTTGCAGAAAAAAAAGCAGTAAACCCTGTTCAAATAGTTATTGACCCAAAAGAAATTGATCTTGAATTTGCTCTTGATAGTACTTTATTCAACAAACAATTTAATTTTAATCCTCAGTATACTTTACAACAGAGTATTGAATCTATTATAGATTTTTATGAAGCAAGTAATTAGTTCCCGTATTATTGGTAGAATAATTAACTACCTAATACCCTGCTTCACTATGTGGAAAGTCTTTTAGATCCCCTTATCTATCGGTATTTTAAAACTTTTGACGGCAATATTATTCACGATACCAATCAGGAAGATGTTAGCGTAAACTTTCATGTAAGACCTAAGGGTCTTGACCTCGGGTACGATTTTCAAAAGTACCAACAGGATTTACTTAAAAGCGGTATTTTGCACGTTGTAAATAATGATACTACCCATATTTATTTGGCAAGGGTCGACGAAATGGTGGATTACTTTTTGAAGATAATGGAAATAGATCCGTTTTATTTACTGACTGAAGAAACGAAGTTGAAAGTAGCAGAATTTTATAACAGGTCGAAGAAGCCTTTTTTGAAAAGCGATTTTGAATAAAATGATACAAAAGGAACTGGAACATTATTTTGATCGGCTTTGGCCCATTACAAGAAGTTTAACGGGGGATGGCAACCGGGAGTCGTTAGCCATTTTATCCGAATTAGCAGATTTGGAATTAAAGGAAATTCCAAGCGGAACCACCTGTTTTGACTGGAGCGTTCCGCCGGAATAGAATATCAGGGAGGCCTGGATAAAAAACTGTAAAGGCGAGACGATTGTCGATTTTGCAGACAATAATTTGCATATACTTGGTTATTCCGAACCATTTAATGGATACCTTTCTTTTGATGAGCTGCAAACCCATCTTTATTCTTTACCGGCGCAGCCTGATTTGATTCCTTATTTCACATCCTATTACAAAAGACGTTGGGTGTTTTGTATAGCACATAATCAATTAATTAATCTCGACCCGCAGGAAACCTATCAGGTTTATATAGATTCCTCTTTGGATGAAAAAGGTTTCATGACAATAGGGGAAGCAGTTATTCCCGGGCAGTTGAAGCAGGAGATTTTAATTTCTACTTATATCTGTCATCCATCGATGGCCAACAACAAATTGTCGGGGCCCTTGGTTCCTGCCTTTTTATATCGGGAACTTATTAAAAGAAGAAATCTGAAGTATACCTATCGGTTTTTATTTATACCGTAAACGATTGGAAGTATTTATGTGCTTTCTCAACAGGAGCAATTCTGGAAGGAAAATCTTAAGGCCGGATTTGTAGTTACCTGTATAGGAGACCGGGGTAATTTTACTTACAAAAAAAGCCGGCATGGGAATTGTTTGACGGACAGAGTAGTGGAATTAATCCTTCATCAGACAGAGGCTGTTTATGAAGTGGTTGAGTTTTCGCCAAGAGGAAGCGACGAAAGGCAATACTGTTCTCCGGGTTTCAATCTTCCTGTAGGCTCTCTGATGCGTTCGATGCATGAGAAGTTTCCGCAATATCATACCTCGGCTGATAATAAATCTTTCGTTGTTTTTGATGCGATGCAGCAATCTGTACTTAAATTTATAGATATCATTGAAGTAATAGAAAAAAATGAAAAATACATCAATACAATGCCTTTCTGTGAGCCACAACTTGATAAACGAGGCTTGTATCCAACACTTAGTTTACCAAATGCAAAAAGTGATTTTGTGAATGCTATGATGTGGGTGCTCAATCTAAGTGATGGAGATCATGATTTAGTAGATATTTCAGAAAGGAGTAAAATACCGGTTAAGCAATTAATTCCTGTAGTAGACAAACTGCTCGCAAACGGTATATTAATACCGGAGACAATAAGGCAGGAGAAACTTTTTGTAGTTTCTTGCTGATTTGCAGGGAAATTTGATTTTTTTTATTTTGAAAAAGATTTAAACCCAGCTTTTAGTTACCGGTGCATCCCGATATATCGGACTTGCTTTGATGTATTAATCCACTTGATTAATACAGATCCGGTTCTTTTGAACCCTGTGTATAATTTTGGTAATAATCAGCAACATACCCTTTTAGAGATCGCAGAAGAAATATTGGAAGGTGCCAAAAGTATAAAAGGAACAATTACTTCTTAAATTGAAGTGGAACCCAAAGAAGTGAATCAGAAGT
>JBGSNV010000375.1:0-3663 GCA_041739485.1 Chitinophagaceae bacterium | reverse complement strand
AATTACAAACCGGGCATGCTTTTCAAAATCAAGCTCGTTGAAATCAACATCCCAAAATGCTTTATTGCTTAAACCCCAATCCGTCATAGGGTAAAGGTAAGTTTTTCAATTTGTTTGGCGCCAAGCCTATTGGTACATCGGTTGAACGTATTCCCTGATAGTCAGGCCACTTGTGTCTGTTAGATAAACCGTTCTGCGACCGGGCTTCCTAAAGCCCAAATAGTGGCGGGTGTTTTCCTGCAAGCAACTGTATTTCCCCGTAAAATACTTTCAAACAAGGCATTTTTGCATTTTACCACCGCAACATCCATCAGTTACCCCAATAAAAAAAGGCTACCTCAAAAATGAGATAGCCTAAAGTGGAGAATACCGGAGTCGAACCGGTGACCTCTTGCATGCCATGCAAGCGCTCTAGCCAGCTGAGCTAATTCCCCGTCAGTAAAAGAACCTCAATAACACGCTGCGTTTCCTTTAGCGGACGGCAAAAGTAATGGGGTTCCTTTAATTGCACAAATTTATTTAACCCTCGGAAGAGCTTTGGTCCAATTGTCGCTTATAGATTTGAATGGTATTTTCAAGACCAAGGTAAATGGCATCGCAAATCAGGGCATGTCCTATGGAAACCTCATCAAGAAAAGGGATATGCTTGCTAAACCAACCGAGATTGAACCGGTCAAGATCGTGCCCGGCATTGATACCCAATCCGAGTGCTTTTGCTTTTTCGGCGGCTATACGGTATGGTTCAATCGCCTGTTCTTTGGCTCCCTGTGCATACAGCCGGGCATATTGCTCGGTATACAGCTCAATGCGATCGGTGCCGGTGGTGGCTGCAGCCACCACCATTTCTTCAACAGGGTCTACAAAAATAGAGACCCGGATGCCGGCCTTTTTAAAAACCGCAATCATTTCCTTCAGATAATCCTGATGTTCTATGGTATTCCAGCCATGATCGCTTGTCAACTGACCTTCTATATCGGGCACAAGCGTTACCTGATCGGGTTTGTTTTCAAGCACAAGATCAATGAATTTCTGTTCCCTGCAATTCCCCTCAATATTGAATTCGGTGGTGATGATGGGTTTAATACCCCGTACATCGGCGTACCGGATATGTCTTTCATCGGGGCGGGGATGCACGGTTACCCCATCGGCGCCAAAGGCCTGCACATCTTTGGCAACCTGAACCACATCGGGGTTTTCTCCTCCCCGGCTATTGCGCAGGGTGGCGATTTTATTGATATTTACACTCAGCTTTGTCATAGTTGAATATTACAATTTTCAATCTGTTTTGATTGGATTTAACCGCAAAAATAACGTTTTGACGATAGTTGAGCTGACTCACTCCTTTGATGGAGGGAATAGGATGAAATTCTAATCAGAAAAATTCCAATTCCGATAGCGAAATTTCGGGACTATCGGAACCAAAGGGTTAACGTAGGAATTTGTTAATTAAGGGATGGGGGGGGTGAAAATTCCAAAGCTAAAAGCCAATAGCCAACAGCCACCTTGATAAAGTAGATGGGCTGCGCAACCGGGATTCTTCCTTTGTCGGAATAACGGCTTTAAGACAAATTCCAATAAGTAAAATTCCAAACCCGAATGTTCGGGTCCAAAGCTTTATCAAACAAGTCTTAAAATCAATCCCAAATAATAAATACTAAACAATAAACCAAAAAACCTGACCCAATCCCCAATAAAATAACAAATCCAAAACCCGTCCCCCTCCGCCATTTATCTGCCAGACAGACCGCTTATCCAAATGCTGCAGAAGCGTGTAACTTACTGAACGGTGAACCGTAAAATAACTAAACCGATAAATGATAAGGACACTTCTTTTTTAGCGAACTATAAAAATATATTTATGAAAAAGTACCTGTTTATGTTGCTGTTTTTTACAACGGCTGTATGTTTTAACCTGAATGCTCAGTTTAACCGGATTAACGGTTCGGGCAATGTTACCAAATCCACAAGAAATGTTGCTACGTTTACTGGTGTCACGGTCGGGGGGAGTATGAATGTTACAGTCATTGCAGGCAAGCAATCCTCCGTGGTGGTGGAGACCGACGATAACCTGCAGGAATATCTTGAAACCACGGTAAAAGATGGCGTGCTGCTGATTATGTATGCAAAAGGAAAAAATATTTACAAAATCACAAAAGCGAAGGTAACTGTTACCAACCCGAGTTTGGATAAAGCAAGACTTTCAGGAAGTGGTACCCTGAAAACCGAAGGCCGGTTTAAATCTTCTGATCTTTTTGAAGCTTCCGTAAGTGGCAGTGGCCGCCTGTTCGCTTCCTTTGAAAGTAAGGAAACCAAAGCTGCTATTTCGGGAAGCGGTAACATGGAACTCTCGGGCAGCACCGAAAGGTTAAGCGTAGCTATTTCGGGCAGTGGTAATTTTAAGGGTTATGAGCTTACTACTAAAAATACGACGGCAAGAATTAGCGGCAGCGGCAATGTACAAACGCAGGTGGATGGCAAATTAGAAGCCATGATTGCCGGAAGCGGTAGCGTTTACTATAAAGGCGATGGTTCAGTGGATAGTAAAATAGCAGGTAGTGGCCGGGTGAGAAAAGTAAATTAAGTATCCGGCACGATTATACTTCAGGAATTAAATTATAGCACCCGAAGCAAGGTCCTGTTCAGGATCCTGCTTCGGGTGTTTTTTATCCTCTATATTTATAAAAATAGCAATTCTAATTTCTTTCGCCGGAGGCACTAATTTGTTTTACCGGGTCGAACACTATATGTTACATTAAACTGCAAAGCCCGAAGCGGATGGTTGTATAATTCGGCCACGGTATGTTGGTGTTGTTCATTGGTGGTAACATTTACAAAAGTAACCCGAAGCGGTGCCTCCCCGTTACCCCGGTTCGCTGTCTGATTGCCGGTTTGATCCTGATTGTGGTAAAGCCTTTTCATGTTGGCGTATTCCATTTCGCCACCCCGCAAATAACGGGCACGGAATTCAAGGGCAGTCCGGCGACTCGCTTGTTTTTTATTCAGTTGTATCTGAAACCCGGCACCCGGAGCCCAATAGGCAGTCCCCGAATTTACAAGGTTTCGGTTTTCGAGCGCCCGGCATCCTAGCGGATCACTTGGGTCTTCTATGTAAATACTACTGTTCATCCAAAAATAACCGGCCTGCAGTTCCGCAAAAGGATAAATGATTCCTAAGGCGACGGGCTGATACCTTACACCTAAACCTATATTTCCTAAGGAACTATTGAGTCTTGCGGTGGTATTGGTAATGCTTCCATCGGGGAACCGATATTGCTGTGGCTGCATTTTAGTGGCATAATTACCAAATCCAACATCCGCTCCAATACTCAGCCCTTTAGCTTTTGTAATGTGGCGGTAATAGGATCCATGCAATCCATGTCCTGTATTCCAGCCATTGCGCATTTCGGCTGTTGGTAGAGAAAGTTGATAACCTGTTTGCCATTCATTGCGCTGACCAAAGGTTGCAGCGGCAAGCAAACAAAATGGAAGAAAAAAGTAAAATTTACGCATAGGGTTGCATTTTTAAATTTGATAAAGAGCCATTACATTTTGAAACCTAAAAATAATAAAAAGAAGCGAATAAAATAGCAAGAGAAGACACCCTATATATTGTTAAAATAGGTAAGCGTTACCCGAAGGCTTTGATGTTTTTTTGAATGGAGA
>JBGSNV010000299.1:0-4848 GCA_041739485.1 Chitinophagaceae bacterium | reverse complement strand
ATCACCGGTTAACTGATACATTTTTACTATTCCTGTAAGATTCGACATCATTTCATATGCTTTTGCATTTGCTGTTTTGTCGACCTTGCCAATGGTTGTAAGGGTGGAAATAATCCCAGGACCACGCTCCATGTCGTAAGATTTTATGATATAGTTACAAAAATCCAGGTATTTTTTATTGCCCGTAATCCGGTACAGATAGGTCATTGGTTCAAGAACGCTGGTTGAGGCCATTCCCATGTGTGGTGAGTTGTCAATGATTCGTCGCTGACCCGGATTTTCACCAAAGGTTCGACACAACAAATCACCCATTTTCACGCAGGCATCCAATGCCGGTTTGTGGCCGGTTACCGAATAGTAGCTCAGTAAGCCTAAAATATTGTATTTATGAGACCAGCCGTCCCAGCTTGTCCAGTAATCTTTCGGCAAATAAGTTCCAAGGTAACCATCTTCATTTTGGCAGGCAATCAGGACATCAACAATGCGGTCCATTTGTTCTTTTAACTGCGGGTTTTGGGTTGATTGCCATTCCCGGCTTGCTGCGTGGAGATATTTCCCAGTGTATTCACCTCCCCAAGGTTGCTTGGCAGGACGGTTGTAATAACATTCCAAAATTCCGGTTTCATCAATATTCAACAAGCGTTCTTGTAAGTTAGCATCGAGCCGCTCATTTAAGTATCCGCCGAAATTCATATCCTTCAAATCGAAAGGCATGGCATTGCCCGGTAAAAGCTCTTTCACTACAGGGTATTTTACCTGTTCATTAACCCTAGGACTGGAAGTGTAGGTAAGCATTCTTCCTGCAGCCACGCTGCCAGGTAATGCCTCTGTATTGAACGAGTAATCGATTTTATAGTTTGCCGGATCCTTAATCTCAAGAGAAACGTTGTAAACAGAATCAGCTTTACTTCCAATGGTAACCAAATCATCTTTTTGAAATACAATTGCGTTGTTTTTTGTGTTGTAAACTTTAACCTTTAGCGTTCCTTTGATTATTTCGACTGGAGTTTTAAAATTGAAAGAAAGTTTATTACTTATTTTTGTTTTGGGAGTTACAAATTTGATAGGTTCACCAGGAACTGAAAGTGCTACCACATCTGTAAGTTGTACTGTACTTATTGCAAGATTACCTCCATACATACCACTATTATTACTGGCACCCTTTATTCTAATGGCTATCACATTTTCCTGATCCCAATTGATCAATCCAAATGGAATGGAGTATGACCTCTCAGTATCCCTGCCACCAGTGCTGCCAATTTTCTGTCCATTAAAATAGGTAATATCTTGATAATTCATCTTGCCCAATGAAATTTGAACAACTTTTATTAATTCATTTTCCTTTTTAAATGAGGAAGGAATCACGACACTCGTACGATACCAGGCGACTCCTTTGTAATCTTCATGACCTTTATTTTTCCAATAATTACTCGGAATAATTTCTACCCAAGCCTGATCATTATAATTAGGATTTTTGAATTCAGGGTTATCACCAATTTTGATTTTCCATTCTTTTGGAATTTTTACACTTTCAAGTTTTTGTTGACTTACAGCATAAGATGTAGCAATGAAGCTAATAATAAAATATATAATAATTTTTTTCATACAAAGCAATTATTTTGATTGTTAGGTCAATATTAAGGAGTGTTTCAGAAAAACGTAATCAAAATAGTTAGTTTGAAAAAAAATTCACATGTCCAGCTCCTTATCATTATACCAAGCTTCCAAAAGTATAGTGCTTTGCATATATTACTTAATACAATCTTGCCAAATTCAATTTAGCTTTTACTATACTTAAAAGTCTTACTAAGAATGACTATCGACTTTTGAACACCAAAAAAGGGATTTAAGTGAAAAAAGGACCTTTCCAAAATAAAACATATTTTAGGTAAGGGAATTTAGGATTACTATTATAATAAATCGAAAGAAATAGATAAAAAGAAATCACGAAATTCTTCTAGATGTCAATCTCTATCAAAAAAAATAAAAAAATAATAACTTGTGAAATTTGGGTGTAATATTCTTATTTTAGCATCCTATGAGCAGCTGTTTTTTTGAGCATAAAAAGATCCTTGTTTTGTTCGTGTATTTCCAAATGCTTTTTGCCTGCCAAAGTGAAACAGTAGTGGTTGAGGCAAATGAAATAAAAAATGCTGACCTCCTGGCATTAAAAAAATCCTCTATAATAAGCTGTGCTGCCGGTATGATACCCGGTGACAGCGTTTTGTATTTGCAGGGAGGCGCAACCGCTTTTGAACCTACTTTACCTCATGCGATTCCGGAGACAATAAACATTCCCGAAGGTATGGTTTACATACCCGGCGGACTGTTTAGTATGGGGGCTCCCAACCCAACAGGTATACAGCACGGTGGCGAGGAACCCATGAGCGATAGCCGACCGATTCATCGGGTTTCAATCGATCCTTTTTTTATGGATACCCATGAGGTAACTAATGCCCAATTTGAAGCTTTTGTAAAAGCAACGGGCTACATCACTATAGCAGAAATAGCACCAACCAAAGAGGAGTTTCCTTTGGCACCGCCCGAAATGCTGAAAGCTGGATCGGTTGTTTTTTCGCCACCAGTGGAGGCCGTAGACCTCAATAACTATCTGCAATGGTGGAACTTTACCCATGGAGCCAATTGGAGGCAGCCATTAGGGCCGGGCAGTAATTTGCAGGGCAAAGCAAACCACCCCGTAGTGCATATAGCCTGGGAAGATGCAGCGGCTTATGCCAAATGGGCAGGCAAAAAATTGCCTACTGAGGCAGAGTGGGAATTTGCAGCAAGGGGCGGACTTACCGGCAATATGTATGCCTGGGGCAACACCTTTAAACCCGTTGGCAAACCGATGGCCAATACCTTTCAGGGAAAATTCCCAAATATGGATAGTCAGGTAGATGGTTTTGCAGGAATAGCCCCGGTGAAACAATTTGCACCAAATAAATATGGGCTTTATGATATAACGGGCAATGTGTGGGAATGGTGTTCCGACTGGTATGATGTGCAATATTATCAGGAATTGGCAAAAAATCCGGTTTCTGCAAATCCCACAGGTCCAAACAAAAGCAACGACCCCACAGAACCGGGAACTGAGAAAAAAGTACAAAGGGGCGGCTCCTTTTTATGTACTGATGAATATTGCACCCGCTATATGATGGGCACCCGTGGTAGAGGTGATTGGCGTACCGGTACCAACCATGTAGGATTTAGATGTGTAAAAACTATACCAACCCAACAGGCAACCAACTAACTTTGCGACACCATATGTAAAGCGTTAATTACGATGTCTAAAATCGTTCTTCTTTACAAAATGATTAATTCTTTTTTATCCATAGATGGGTTTTACTTCGGAAATCCCCATTCAGAATATCAACCCTTAAATTTGACAGTACTATCTCAATTCCATTTCAAAATCAGTCCAATAGTTTGTAGTAGGCTCACCTTCCGGGACGAAAATCTTCGATCGCAATAAACAATACATTAGGTTTTTTCTGAATTGTTTCAGCAACTTCCTCAGGATGAGAACAGCCGAATGTTAACCTACATTGCAAGCTAAGGTGAACTAAACTCTTTGGCATCAATGGTTTCATTTTTTTTAATTTCCTTTTGGGGGACTAAAGATTTTTTGCGAGTGAAGTTTTTCGTTTTGTAATTAAGCGTCTCGTAAATTCGGGATGCTTCCTTTGTTGGTTCACTGCATTTTCTGATGACTATAGTTTGACTGTATTCGTTTTGCATGGTTGTTGTGACCAATTTTTGGGTGTTCATCACTCTTACAATTTCTTGCCATTCGGTATTGATACCTTTTTGCTTGAGCTGGTATCTTACCGTGTTTACTAACCAATAGGCCAGCAGACCAAGGTGCAGGTGTGCTATGGCTTCCTTGTCTGTTTTGCGGCAGAATGGGCGCAGGTCTAGATCGGTTTTTAAAATACGGAAGGTTCTTTCTACTTCTCTAACTACATTGTATATCTGCCATTGTATTTCTTCTTGATTTGCATCTAGGGTAGTACGCAACAAATAATAACCTTCCTGTTTGCTATGTTATATTTTTTGATTCCAATTGATGGCAGTTGCCTTATTATTCTACTTGTTGGCCTCCACCTTTATTTCATAATGCAAATGAATACTGGGGTACTTTTGTTTTAAACGCCCTATTCGTTCCCATACTTTATCCACTTTCTTTACGCCACCTTTCTTGTCAAGACTTTCCTTTATTTGGGATAATCCTTCTTCAAATTTTTGGCTGAACCTGCCGTACATTCCACTTTCCTTGAGTGCTTTGGCGGTGCTATATACCTCGAGCCAATTATCAGCACTGCCTTCAACCGTTGCCTTGCGCAGCTCTATTGGTTGTTTCCTATTATCTTGCACCACAACTGTTTGCTGCGAGGCGTCTATCTGATATTTTTTCATGCCGCTGGGGGATACACACATATAATCAAAGCCTTGTTGCTTCAATAGCTTCAGGTTAGCTTCGGTGGCAATACCGGACTCCATTACCACTACCAGCTTTCTTTGCGTGGAAGAGGTACTTGCAATTAGGTCGTTAATAATCTTGGGAAGACTGGCGCAGTCACCCATATTGCCTTCAAATATTCGAGCGTACTTCAAAAAGCCTTCGCGGTTGATAACAACTGCTAGCACCACCAAGGGGGCATCGCTTCGTTTTTCTTTGCTGCGACCAAATTTTGCAATCTTGCTTTTGTAGTCGGTAAACAACAATACAGAGAAAATGGCAATTAAGAATACAGAGAAAATGGCAACATAAATACAGAACTTTACAAAAGTATGTCAGTTTTCAATTGGCTCAAATATTGTTTTTCTATTTTTTAATCGGTAGCT
>JBGSNV010000292.1:0-5020 GCA_041739485.1 Chitinophagaceae bacterium | reverse complement strand
CTGTTGGTATTCTTCATAACCGTCAGGTAAGGATTGTCGTGGTAATTGTAGTTCCAGCTATATTGACGCAGATTTTCAGCACCGGGCATCCATAGCCTTTCCATATCTTTTACCCTTACAGAAGCCGGTAACCAGCAATTGAACAGGTACATGATGCTTTCGGTACCATAACTGATAGATGGACGGTTTCCACTTTCGCTATTGATGTAACTTACAAAAGCCCTTGCAGTCAGCTTATCGGTAAAATTGTACCCGCCGGAAAGCGAAATGGTATTTCTTTTCAGGTCTGTATTTGGTACAATACCTGTTTGATCAAGATTGGTATAGCTGAGTCTGAAATCGCCGCTTTTATTGCTACCAACCAAAGCCACATTGTTGGTGAGGGTTCTTCCGGTTTGTAAAAAGTTTTTCAGGTTGTCGTTATCCGGCAGCCAGGGAGTGGAAGTAATAACACTCCCCTGTGGTGCATTCAAATCGCCACCTGTGAAGGGAATAGGTTGTCCGTTCAAGGTTCGAGGCGAATTGTATTGGGGGTAGGATTGTCCCCGAAATGCAGGTCCCCAACCTTCGTCGGTACCGTCCGTTTGACCGGCACCCCCACCATTTGCAAATGCAAAATCACCCCCATTGCCATTGCCCTGCCCATACACTTTCTGATATTCAGGAAGTTTTAGTGCCGATTCCCAAGTGGTATTTGTATTGATTTCCACCCCAATTCCTTTGGATTTTGAACCGGATTTGGTTTTGATCAGGATCACTCCGTTCGCTGCTCTTGAACCATATAAGGCTGAGGCAGCAGGTCCTTTCAACACGCTCATGCTTTCAATGTCATCCGGGTTTACAAAACCGGCACCATTGCCAAAGTCCACCTCCAGATTTCCCCGGCCGCTAGCCCCGGTAATGGCATTGCTGATGGGAACGCCATCTATAACATATAAGGGTTGATTTTTATTAAGATCTACCGAGCGCTCGCCCCGGATAGTTACCCGGGCAGATCCGCCAATACCCGAATTGCTTCCAACAACAGTTACACCTGCTACTTTACCAGCCAACTGATTCACTACATTGGACTCGCGGGCTACCGTCAGGTCTTCCCCTTTCACATCCTGTATAGCATAACCAAGTCTCTTTTTTTCCTTTTTGATGCCAAGTGCTGTAACCACCACTTCCTCTAATTCTCCTTTTACCGTAGCAAGATCAATAGACAAAAAATCCTCATTAAGTACAGAAATCGTTTCGGAGCCAAAGCCTACATAACTCACTTCAAGCCGGTCTCCTTTTTTTCCTTGTACGGTAAATGCTCCTTCGGTGTCGGTGGTTGCCACCGCACCGGTATTAATCACTTTTATTGTAACACCGGCTAGTGGTGCTTGTGTAGCAGCATCCACTACCTTTCCTTTCAAATAGCCTTCAGCCTGTGGTTGGGCATATCCCCAACTCAGGATGGTCATGGCCACCAACCCAAGGAGTGACTTGAGCCATGCTGCAAATAATTTTGGTTTCATACGTTTGAATTTTAAGCAAACGTATTTGGATTGTGTTAAGAAATCATTTCGATATCGTTAACATAAAATGAAGTAATACTTAACAAAATATGACTTTTTTGTTAAGTATGTAAAGTATAACTAAACTTCCTTATTGTATCATATCTCTATTTGGAAGCCGCCTTTAACTCATTGAAAAAGTAAACGACAAGCATCGATGCGGGTTCTTTGGTATTATTCACGGGTACATGAGGGTCTCTGCCGTCGAAAAATAAAGTATCTCCGGTTTTGAGTTGGTAGGTCTTTTCACCAATACGGTATTCCACTTCACCGGCGGTAATAAATTTCAATTCAAAAGCATCGGTGGAAATAGGAGGTCTGTTTGCTCCGGGTTCTAAGGTAAGTAGTACTACATCCACATGGTAATCGCCCAACTGTGTGGTAAGAATACGTTGGTATTTAAACCCCTTGGCATTTTCTTTTTCAAAGGCGTGGTATTGCTCGCTATGCCTTACAATTACCTGTTCTTCGGGAGGATTCAGGTTGATATCGCCGAAAAAATCATTCAGGTCAATCCCGAGCGATTTTATGAGATTCATCAGCACCAACAATGAGGGAACGGTACGGCTGTTTTCTATTTGCGATACAAGACTTCGGGTAACTCCTGAATTTTCAGCAACTTCCTGCAGGGTGATGCTTTTGGATTTCCGGACTTCACGTAACTTATTGCTAATCTGTAACAGTACGTCTTCTTTCATGATCCTTCGGGTATTTGCTCAGATGGTAAACGGCGAAATAACTTATTGTCTTCCCGGAACCCTAGTAGAAAATATTCCGGACTACCATTCATTTATTTATAAAACTGGCTCGTGTTGATCACAAAAAGCTTGCTTCTTTGAAACCGGGTAAAAGCCTGATAATCATCTGCGTGGTTCGTGGTCCAGTTTTGAAAAGCAGTGATATTGAAAGCCCCGCCAAAAAGCCATTGATTGTAGGCATCGAAATAACCTTCCCGCAGCATTTGTCTTTGTCTTTCAAAAAGCCGGAAAGGGTACTTTTCAGCCTCGGGACGGGTGTACCAATCGAGGATAAATCTTGCACGAAGCGCTGATAAGGACTCCGGCGTAATACCTGAGGCTACTACACTGCGTTGCGCAAGCATGGCATCCGCAGCCGCAACCTCGAATGCATTGTTTTTATTAAGCCCAGAAAAGCCATAGGCGAAAGCTTTCTTATAAAACTGAAGTAAAATATTTTTGATTTCCACGGTCCGGCTGCTGTAACTGTCAAGATTTACAAAGATCTCTCCATACAGCAGGGCCCATAAGGTATTGTTCATGGCTCCGTAATAACGGGCAGCCTGATAGTAATTGGCTGCAAAGGCAGGCGCTACTTCTATGCCTTTTTCCCACATTTTTATGCCTTCCCCTTTTCCGGGATTTTCAGAATCGAGAAACTGACCGTAGTCGTTGTACAGACCGCCGCTTGCCGGATATTGTTTCAAACCTGCTTTGAACAGCTTTTCAGCTTCCTTCATTTGTCGTTCGCTGCGGTAGATCAATGCTGCGATCTGATAAACCGTTTCTGCAGGCTTTTCCGATTCAAGCATCGGGCGCAAAGCTTCGAGGGCCTGCGGATTGCGACGGGCAGCATAATAAGCCATGGCAAGATCCTGTTTCAAATCGGTATCATTCGGAAATTTTTCAACGCCTTTTTTCAGAACCAGAATGGCGTTTTCGGCATCTCCCTGCATACTGAATTCCCGGGCATTTTTCAGCACTTCTTCGGCGGTTTGCGCCATACTGCTGAGGGTCCAGAACAAGGCAATCATTCCAATGCTTAACTTTTTCATATTTGTCTTCCTTAAATGTGCCGGTTTTACCCGGCTTAATATTTTTGCTAAAGAATCTGAGTATTTAATTCTGAATCTCCGAAACTAATAAGCATCCGGCTTTTCGCAAAAATAAGGGGGTATCACCGCACCACGTGTTAAAGCATCCAGTAAAGTAAAAATTGAGCGATGATGATCTTAAGCAACATGGCCACAGGCATAATAGCCGCATAGGCTGCATTGGGGGCATCGCTCTGCGATAAGTCGCCAATATAGCTCAGGATAGCCGGTTGCGTTTGTGCCCCGCCAAGGGTACCTGTTGCGGATACCCAATCCATTTTTAAAATACGCATACAACCAAATAAAATACCTACCGACATCACCACCGTAACCATAGCCCCGGCCAGCACCATCCATAATCCGTTTTGAGCCATCGCTGTTGCAAACCCGCCGCCGGCTTTAATACCTACCACGGCAAAGAAAAGAACCAAACCCAATTGCCGGAGGGTAAGATTGGTGTTGAGCGGCATTGACCAGTATATATTACCGGTACGCCCCAGATAGCCCAGAATGAGGCCTACAACCAAAGGACCACCTGCCAAACCCAGTTGTGCAGAAAAACCACCTCCTAAAGGGATGGGAATATACCCGATAAACAGTCCGAGCAGGATACCTGCTGCAAATGAAAAATAATCGGTTTCGGCAATGCCTTTAAACTGATCACCCAACAAACGGGTAATCTCCGGCATTTTGGAAGAAGGAGCAACCACCCGCAAACGGTCTCCCCGTTCGAGACGGGTAGCCGCAACCGGTACAAAATCCGTATCTCCTCTCCGTACCCGGGTTACGACGCCTCCCCAACCTTTGGTAAGCTGTAATTCGCCAAGCGTGCGGCCTACCAAATGCGGATTGGTAATCATGATCCTTCTGAAATCGATATCGCTGCGGCTCATTTCCGGACCCGGCAACAAACTCTCTGCCCCAAAAATAGATTTTACCAAAGGTAGATTCCGGCTTGTGCATACAATATGAAACACGTCTTCGGCCTGAACCCGTGTTTGTGGAGCGGGGATGGTAATCTGATGATACCTCATCAACCGGCTTGCAATCGCTTTTGGGGGCAATATTTCATCCAATCTTTTTCCTAAAATTTCGGGTCTTGTCGCTTTTACATTAATGGTTACCGGTGGATCTGTATCATCCCCGCTTGAGCGCTCCGCTCTTTTGGTTTCGCGGCTCAGATCCAGTTTTCTGCGGCGAACCACAAACTGACTCCACGCAATTGGAATGATGACTCCAAGCGGATAAGCCACACTGTAGCCGATCGTAAGCAAGGGTGCCTGAGGATTCCCACGGAGGTACTCATTGGCAGCGGCAAGCGCCGGAGTATTGGTTACCGCTCCGCAAAAGATACCGGTAGATAAAATGGGATCAAATCCAAAAAGCCTGGTATTGTACCAGGCCATGACTGCAGCCAGTAAAATAACCACAGCCCCGAGCAGCGAAATATATAATCCATTGCGTTTGAGAATCTTGAAAAAAGCGGGACCTGCCTGTAAACCAATGGTGTAAACAAAAATCATCAACCCGATCTGTCCCACCATTTCCATCCGCTCCATCCGTTCGGGGGTATTAAAAATGCCCTTTCCCCAGGCCCCAAAAGCAATTCCGATAAAAAGGACAAAAGCTACTCCTAAACCAACTC
>JBGSNV010000258.1:0-5289 GCA_041739485.1 Chitinophagaceae bacterium | reverse complement strand
ACCAATATTAAAATCACCACACCGGTAGACCTGATGCTTGCCGAGCAGATATTGTTGAGCCGTATCAAGGACGGAGTGCTGAAATAATCAGGATTTTAACCATTTCAGCGGGCCCGGCAACCGGTTTGATTTCCAGAAATAATAGGGTTGATTAACCGGGCCGAATTTTTGATAAAACCGGGCTACACCGGGTAAATCGGAGCCTTCAAAATCAAGTATTACATTTTGGGATGCAAATTCCCGGATCAATTCGTCAAAAAGAAAATGATTGGCTTCCATCATCCGGCCGTTTGGCAGGGTCGTTGAGGCCACATTGTACAAACGATTTTCATCTTTTAGAAACAATCCGATTGCCAGCAATTCGGTTTCCTGCTTTCCAGGAAGCGGTCTCACCACTTTTCTTATCAAACATTGGCCCTTTGGCATCCGGTCTTCGCAAAGGTTTTTGAAAGCCTCCCAGTCAGCAGGACGATACCCCATATTTGCGCCATAAGTATCCCGATAAATCTGCAGTGCCTCGCCCGGATCCTTGCTCTCCTTATACACAAGGTCAAACTTTTGGGTCCGGTTCAGGTTTTTCAAAAGGTCCTTCCGGTAATCCTCCCGGATGCGTTCGTAAGGTTGATTGAGGTTGAGTACATAATTATTACAAACCGTTGTTGTATCGGTCGGGTGACATCCATGATTGGTGAAAATTTCGATGAGCCGGAATTTTTCAGCAGCCAGTTTCAGAAATTCAGATTGTAAGATGGGGTCGACTGTTTTATTTCCAAAAATACCAAGCTGTTGTGCAAAAGCTGGTTGACAGAGATAACGCATTCCCCATTTTTTACGCCATGTCAATGGCATGATGTACTCATAGTTGGGACAAATGATTGCCTCCCATCCCGGACTCATGGCATCCAGAAATTCACTTTTTGCATACATCAAACCATGGGTTGCAGTCTCTATCGTTTCATTCCAGCGGGATTTATCTATGGAAGCATGCGTGATATGTTGGAGGTTCATTTCCATATAGTTGCCCTTACCGGATCAATGGTACGCCAAGTATTTGAGGTTTTAATGCATTCAGGTCGAGTGTAAAGGTGAGTCTTCTTTGCCAAAGACTTGCTCCACCCGGACGATTGGGGTCATTCACGCTATTCGGCTCTTTAAAATCGGTGCTCTGAAAAACCGGGAAATAAATCTTCAGCGCCTTGGCTACCGGCAAATGCAGCCCGATACTATACAAAAACCGGGAGTGCTCACTTTCGGTTCGCCAGGGCGAAGCAGAGGTTCCCACATCTGCATATATTTTCAACGGGACTTCAAAAGGTAAAATACTGAGCGGATTGTACTTGTCCGGAATATCAAATTCAAGATTGACAGATGCCAGCCAATTATCAAAAAAGTCGAGCCCTTGGTTGGAAAGTCCCGGACGAACCGAACTGAAATCGCTGCGGTATTTAAAGCCGCCATCCCGAATACCTATTTGCCGGCCAAAAATTTCTGCTGACTGATTCCGTTCTGCAAATGGTTGACTATAGGTGTAATCCAGTGTACCATTGGGTGCGTACATGGTGAAATGATACCGGCTGTTGTCTATTCTTCGCTCTTCGGTTTTCTCCCGCAGGTAAAAGATTTTTCCGGCAAATGCCCTCGCCCGGATTCCCTTTCCGGTAGCATCATAATTAAAGAAATAAGTTCCTTCCAGCGTTAATCTTGCAAGGTCTTTTACTTGTTGTACGGTTGCCAAAAGACTATATGGGTAAAGCACCCGGTCATTTTTCCATCCCACCGAAACCTGCGGGATAAAAAGGGTGGTTGCAGGGGCTTTGCGGGGGAAAAATACAGTATCTCCGGGAGGTTCGGGTGTGGTGAATTCAATGCCCTGTTCCCGGATGATCCAGCTTTTTATTTCAAGCCACCTTGTTTGGGTACTCAGGTAGTTGCTTTTACGTTTTTCCATATAAACCCCCGGAACAAATTTGGTAAAACCACTGAATATTTTCTGATCGTCTGTTCCGGTAACAGATCCTCTATTGAACCGGGCAACTCCGGTAAACCATTCCAGATGATGCCAGGGACCTTTTTTAGGATAGTGGGTATAACTCAGGCGGCCATAACCGGTGAGTTGACTGCTTCCTGTTGCAAACAGGGGGACGGCTACCCATTGCCATGCTTTTTGAGGAACCGTGTAATTATGCAATAGCATCCCGATCTGAAATTTATCGTACTGATTGAATCCAAAAGCAGGCCATATACTCACCTTCTTTTTAAGATCACCTGGTTTCAGCATCCCGGTTTTTTGCAGTAAAAGGTATTGAACAGAAGCCGAATCTACGGGGCCGGTATTTCTCCATATTTTTTCTGTTTGCTCAGCGAGCGCAGGGCTTTTTGCAGCAAGGATGGCTTTAAAGTCATCAGGACCCGGATGCCGCATTGCAAATTGCAGATAGTATTGTTTCATCAAGGCAGTCAAGCTATCTTTTCCCAGTTTGTTTTCGAGGTCTTCCAGCCACAAGGCCGTTTTGGTATAGGCAACTACATTGTAACCGGCTTCAGTCATTTCAGCCGAAGGGGTCAGGATGGGAGGGTCGATTCTTTTTCCGGACATTAGATTCAGCATCCATTCTCCGTAATCAATTGAGATGGCTGTGTTTTTTTGTTTTTTTGCCGAGGCTTCCTTTTTTATTTTGAAATATTTTCTTTCGAGGTAGGTATTGAATCCTTCGTCCATCCAGGGGAAATCCCGTTCATTGCTCGCCATCATTGCCTGAAACCAGTTATGTCCTACTTCATGTACAATTAATTCTTCGAGGGTAAGACTATCCCCTGCAAACGTATTGAGAGAAGTAATCATAGGATATTCCATTCCGGAGCCTGTTGATACCGGGTCGCAAACCACAGATACCTGCGGATATTGATAAGGTCCGGCTTCGGATGCATAATGCCGGAGAGCTTTTTTGGTATAATCAAGGCTGTGTTTCCAGGTATCTGCATCCTGAGGTAAGATATAATTCCAGACTTCTATGGTTCGGTTGTCAAGAAGAATTGTGTCATAGTCCACCCGATAATCGGGATGTGCAAACCAGGCAAAGTCGATCACATTTTCCGCCTTAAACTGAATGGTTTTGGCAGGAAAAGTCTGCTTGGGTGTCGGGTTGGTTTTCGGAGCCGGTTGACCCCATTTTTTTACCACAACCGCTTTTTCAGCAGCTTTTGGAAAAGGCAATGATCGTTTAGATAGCAGCCATTGTTTTTCGGTTTCGTTTTGTAAAACCCCGGTCGCGGCGACTACAAAATTTTCCGGCAGGGAAATGGTTACATCATAATTTCCGAAATCGGCATAGAATTCCCCCATATCCAGATAAGGCATTTCATGCCATCCCTTTTCATCATAAACCGCTGCTTTGGGAAACCATTGGGTGATACTGAAGAAATCTCCGGCATGCCCCAGTCTTGAAAACCGATAAGGCAACTGAACATGAAACGGCGTACTGATGTCCACCGCGGAGCCGGGCAGGAGTGGCTCCGGTAGCATCAGTTGCACGACGTCAATGTATAGTGGATGGTCTTTATAAGTAGCCGGCAGATTGTTTGCCTTAAAATCCAACCGGTTGATGTATCCCTTATCCTCAGCCCCCGAAAAATAAAATGCAGTGGAGCGGTTCTTTAGTTGTTGTTCTGAATAAGCCGTCTTGTCATTTTTGTAGGCATTGGGCCATAGGTGGAACCAGATATAGGAAAGCGTGTCCGGAGAATGGTTGGTATATTTAAGTTGCAGGTTGCCATCCAGCGTTTTAGCATCGGTGTTCAATGCCACAGTAAGGGTATAATCCGCTTGCTGTTGCCATTTGCTTTGCTGTGCACTCAGTTGCAATCCTGCCAATAGCAGAACGATCCAGCTAATCTTACGACCAATTTTAAGGATACCATTCATTGAGGAGCGGAAGGTAATACAGTTCCTTAATTCCTACCTGCATTCACCACCATTTCTTTCAGAGTGGTATTGAAACCGCTGGCATTCTGTAAAGCATCCAGGGATAAATGCATCCGGTATCTCCAGTAATGTTTGGGATTGGCCGGTACATTAATGCGTTCATCCTGTGGATTTTCGCGACGCAGCTCACCGCTCATACCCAGCAAATCCTGCAACTGAAAGATGGCCCACATAGCGGGACTGTAAATATGTTGTGAAATGATGGCCTTATTGATCCAGGGCTCACAGTAGAAAGGGTGTTCGCCCCACTGACCGAGTTCCTGTTCAAAAAAGGCTTGTGTGGTGTTTTCATCTTCCTCCCACCATCCGCGGATAGTACTCATGTCGTGGGTACTTGGGGTGACCACACTCATGTACGGAGCATCATTGGGATGGAAAAATTTTCGGGTAGGATCTTTCGGCATTCTTTGTATCTCAAGACTTAACAGTCCTGTATCCCGCATAACGCCCGGCACACAATCGGGTACCATTCCCAGGTCTTCGCCACAAACCAGCATACGCGTTGCTGCTTTGAGTGCGGGTAATTTCTGCATGGCTTCTTTTTCCCAGAAATCATCCTGCCGTTTGAAATAGTAATTGATGTAAAGATCCTTCAATTGCTTTTTAGTATGATCATCCAGATAGCGGAAACTGATGGTGCTTTCCATAGATATCCGGAAATGATAAACGGTTTGCCCGTCTTTATTTTTATCTGCAATCAGGATTACATTTGAAATAAGATCGTATAATTTGGTGATGATCCAGGCTTCCTCAGCCAGTTTGCTTTTAAAGTAGGCCTCGAGTTTACTTTGTGTATTAAATTCTTCTTTAAACCGGTAAGTTCCCCAGCCATTATTATTCAGAAAATGACCTTTAATCTCATCGGCTTTTTCTCCAAAAAGCTCAAGCATTACTCCGTCATTGATAAAAGGAAGGCAATACCGGTCGTAATCAAACCAAATGCCGTTTTCTCCAAACTCCTGCTGATATACCGGAATACAGGGAGAAAAATGTCCTAGTATGCCTTCCACAGCATCCATAGGGATACTCCATATTCTGAAAAAACCAAGAATATGGTCTATACGGAAAGCATCAAAGTATAAACTCATTTGCTCGAAACGTTTTTTCCACCAGGAAAAACCATCGGCCTGCATGCGCTCCCAGTTGTAAGTGGGGAAACCCCAGTTTTGGCCTTTAACGGCAAAATCATCAGGAGGAGCTCCTGCCTGTTCGTTCATATTGTAAAACTCAGGTTCTACCCATGCATCAGCACTATTGCGGTAAATACCAATCGGCAAATCTCCTTTCATAATGATACCGGAGGCATG
>JBGSNV010000247.1:0-3222 GCA_041739485.1 Chitinophagaceae bacterium | reverse complement strand
AAAAATTGGATTTGTACCCGGAAACGGCACTTCCGGTCAACGTAATGCTTACCGGTTTACAGACCCTGTTCCTGCGGAAAGAGTTCAGTACTACCGGCTGAAACAACAAGACATTGATGGAGGTTATAAATATTCCTCGATTGTAAAATTAACCCGCCAAAGTTTACCAATACGGTTGGTTTCTGCAGTGAATCCTATGAGTACCAATCTGATTTTCACCCTGAATGATGTCCCCGACAAGCCGCTTGATGTAAAGCTGATCGATATATCCGGCAGGCCGGTGCTGCAACAAAAGTTTTCGGGTGGCGGAACCAATGTTTATCGCCTGAATGTTGCCCATCTTGCTAATGGTACCTATATCCTTCTGTTACAGTCAGAAGGGGTACAAATTGCCAAACAGTTGATCAAACGAATGTAAAAAAACAAAACAGAACAATAGAAAAGCGGAATTTCCTTCAAAGGGTATTCCGCTTTTCTGTTACTTGCAGCATCATGATGAAGCATGAAGCAAATACCGGATATCGTTTTACAAGACCAAGAAGGCCTCGCGGTATGTATGGAGAAGGACTCAAACTAGACGGAGTAACCGAGAAATTCGGACTGATTGGAATTGGATTGTTGATGCTTGTGGGTGTTTTAATTATTGTGAACACCCATATCCCCGCCGAAACAGAGCTTAGTTCCATAAAAATTACCCTGCAGGCACCGCCCTACCGGACGCCCAAACTCAAAAACTCTGTACTCCTCCCCGTCACCGGCGCGCAGGTTGTTGCACTTGATCCCGCCACTTTTGCCGCTTCGGATACCACCCAATTATTTGCCCTGCAAAAGGGAGCAGAACTGATTGCCTATTTGCCTGATGCCGAAGCAAAAAACTGGAAAGAAGGGGTCGGCAGAAAAGATTTTTACAAAGCGATTTTATTACAAAAAACAGATAACTCCTGGCTTATTGACTATCCTGCCTACAATAAAAAAGCCAGAAACTTTAGCAGTCATGGATGGTGGCTCATCCTGTTGGGTGCCATCCTTATCCCCTATCAGTTGATATCAAAACCAAGAATTCCTTTTTGGGCTGCCATTTTATTGTATGGTTTGGCAGCAGTAGTGATGTTTTTTATATAGCCTTACTCACTGCTGTCATACACCCACAACAGAACTGGTAACGGTCTGTTTTCAATCACTCTTTGAAGTGTTTTTAAAAAGGAAGGGGAAACAGTAGGACAACCCCAACTTTGGCAAATTAAATCCTCCATTTCAATATCTGAAACACACTCATGACCATGTAGTACAATAAACCGTTTGTAGGCATTGCTATTGGACGAATCGAGCCCTAACAACTTATACGCCAAACCAAACTGCCCGAAATAAGATCCGGCAATACGGTATCTACCCAGCGAAGAAAGGTAGCTGTTTGGCTGATTGGAATATAGCCGCTCCCCTGTTGCAAGACCATTCCGCCCGCTTCCATGCGTCACAAGCCCTTTTTCGAGCATCCTGCCTTCCGTGAGGTCAATTACAAAACAGCGGTATTTACCACTATGAAGACCGAGATCGGCAAAAACCAGCCACCCGGGTATCGAGGCCTTTTGCTTTGCAAAAAGAAACTGCCTGACTGACTCTTTCGGAAAAGTCCCTAAAATCGGGCTGATCCGGACCATCTGACTTTAGAACAGGTTCCTGAGAAAGCAAAGTGTATGAAACGGCGGGCTGTGCTCCTGATCGGCAACCCAAAATTATGGTAATGGTAAGGATACCAAAAACAAACAATAAAAGCGTGGTCTTATGCATGAAAAAACAAGACAAAAAACCAACCGGTTTCCACAATAACGGATACAATCAGAGGATTTAATCCGGCTTTTACTGAAGGAAATACCCACATTGAAAAATCCATTTGATAACTCGGTGCAGCACCCTTACTTTTGCAGCCTGAAATTAGGGCAAGTTCTGAGTAACATAGCCCCTTTCAGGTAAACAATTCAATCAAATCAACAGATACATCTATGGTGGACATTAAGCCTGATGAAATTTCGGCCATTTTACGCCAACAATTAAGCAATGTCGATTCGGCTGCAGAATTGCAGGAAGTCGGCACCGTACTGCAGGTGGGTGATGGTATTGCCCGTATTTACGGCCTCAACAATGTACAGAGCGGTGAGCTTGTAGAATTTGGAAATGGAGTTCGTGCCATTGCCCTGAACCTTGAAGAAGACAACGTAGGTGTGGTATTGATGGGAGAAAGCTCCGAAATTAAAGAAGGAGACAAAGTAAAGCGCACCGGTAAAATTGCCTCCATCAATGTAGGCAAGGGTGTTCTTGGCCGGGTAATCAACATGCTTGGAGAACCCATAGATGGTAAAGGACCAATCACCGGCGATTTGTACGAAATGCCTTTGGAGCGGAAAGCCCCGGGTGTAATTTTTCGGGAACCGGTAAAAGAACCGCTTCAAACCGGTATCAAAGCCATTGATGCAATGATTCCGATTGGTCGTGGTCAGCGTGAATTGATCATTGGTGACCGCCAAACCGGTAAAACGGCGATTGCGGTGGATACCATTATCAACCAAAAAGAATTTTACGAAGCTGGCAAACCTGTATTCTGTATTTATGTAGCTATTGGTCAGAAGGCGAGCACCATCGCCGGTGTAATGAAAACACTTGAAGACAACAATGCCATGGCTTATACCGTGATTGTTGCTGCAAGTGCAAGTGACCCTGCTCCACAGCAGTTTTACGCACCGTTTGCAGGTGCTGCCATCGGCGAATTCCTTCGTGATACCGGTAATGCAGCCTTAATTATATATGATGATCTGAGTAAGCAGGCCGTAGCTTATCGCGAAGTATCGCTTTTGCTGCGTCGTCCTCCCGGTCGTGAGGCCTACCCCGGAGACGTATTCTATCTCCACAGCCGTTTGCTCGAACGTGCGGCCAAGGTAATTGCTAAGGATGAAATCGCTCAGAAGATGAACGATCTTCCGGAATCGATCCGTCACCTGGTAAAGGGTGGTGGTTCTTTAACAGCACTTCCTATTATTGAAACACAAGCCGGTGACGTATCTGCCTATATTCCTACCAACGTAATCTCCATTACCGACGGACAGATCTTCCTCGAGGGTAACCTCTTTAATGCGGGTATTCGTCCGGCTATCAACGTAGGTATTTCTGTAAGCCGCGTAGGTGGTAACGCACAGATCAAATCCATGAAAAAGGTAGCAGGTACCCTGA
>JBGSNV010000245.1:0-10312 GCA_041739485.1 Chitinophagaceae bacterium | reverse complement strand
GGGTATAGGTTGCATTGCCATCATTTACATAGCTCGCTTTCAGATAGTTCGTCATAAAGTTCACATCATAAGCTGCTGCGTTAGTCCGCCCTACGTTGTAACCGATTTCTGATCCGCTAACCAGTAAATGACCGCCACCATCAAGATAGGCTGTGATGCGTGCTTTTTCATTGGCTGAGAATACCACATCGGCACTGCTTTCGTCGCCCACAAACCAAACCACGAGATCGTAACCGCTCAGGGCAATCGTTCCATCTTCCACTTTTTCGTTGGCTGCGGTACTGATTTGTACCAATCCGCGATCGCGCATTGCTTTGAAATAGCTAATCGCAAAAGCATGGACATTGTTTTTATAGCTACCCCCTGACCGGTCAAATCCATCCACGATCAATACCTTTTTTCCGCTTGCCAGCGGAGAGGCGGAATACATATCGCTGTAGCCGCTTTCAACCGGCGGTTCTGCCTCATTGGAAACCAGAGCTGTGAGCCGGTAATGGTACACCGGTTCACTGGCAGGAACCACAAACTGATTCGGCTGCAGCGTAATGGTATTTGTTGACGGTGTCAGCGTGGTTTCATTGGCTGCCAAAGACCAGTTGTTGAGGTCGTCGCCTTTGGCATAGTACAACCTGTATCCGAGCAGATTGGCTTCAGTATTGGCCCGCCAGGTAACAGTTACGGCTGCACTACCGGTGGCAGACTGAATACTCCAAAGGGTGGGGGTTCCTACTGCAGGCAAGGCACCCAATACTTTTGAAAGGAATACATTCCAGCGGTCGGTTGTCAGGTTGGGGCAGTCTGTAGCCCGCACATCGCTGTGTCCGTAAATACCCCGGTCGCCATTGATACCTCTCCTTTGCTTGGGAATATTATTGCGGTTACAAACGTCGCTGCATAGTTTACCGGCTTCATTCAGCATCGGTTGACTGTCCCACATAGCAAGGTTGGCTACCTGTACCTCATGTTCCACACCAATCCCCTGATCGTTGTATTCGGTTACCCCCTGACTCCAGGCCCGGTTGGCTTCATCCACCATTTGCGTTACCTGTCCGTCGAAGTTGCGTACCACATAGTGCGCACTTACCTGCGAGCTACAGTTTTTAAACCAGCTGATCGTGCCTTCATAGGTGCCTACAGCAATATAATGCACAAAATAGTAGCGGTTGGTAGCCCCCGAAGGCCGGCTGCTGAAATTGCAGGTGGTATAGTTTAAAATGGCGGCAGGATAATCGGGTACGCCATTGCCCTGAGGTCGGATGGACGGTTCAAGTTCTTCGTATACGGGTATTTCGAGCCCCTGCATGTTTTCAATCCGGATGATTTCTCCCCACAGACTGATGGTTTTAGATCCTTCTGCCAGTACCCGGTACACCCTTTGTGCCAGCGAAGCCTGCAGGTTTTTTTCGGGCAATCCGGTAAGCTGACCAATTGCTCCAAACCAATCTTGCGGATTTTGGGTATTCTGGTTGGCGCCCTGAAATTGGGCAAGCAGGGCTGCCGCGGCCTGTATATTGGCCTGAGCATCTGTTTTTATTTGCGCTACACTTATACCGGTAAGCGCGGCTGCTTCGGCTATCTGATGCGTGTAAGGGTTTTCAATCAATCCCATAATACCCCAGGAGCCATACATGCTTTCGCTAACCTGTGTCCAGTTGCTTTGCACCTGTGCATAGGCCCTTAAAAGAGCTACCGGCACTTTATACGTGGCCGCCGCAGATTTAAAATATTTTTCAAGTGTTGCCACCGAAGGATGCGGCCGGTTCAATGCAGCTTCTACCTGTAACAGGTTGTGGTCATGCCCATAATCAGCCTCCGTATCCTGTGGTTCGGGACCGGTAAATGCCGGGCTTGCATGCAGGTATTCGCTAAAATTTCGTTGTAAAAAAACGTTTCCATCGGGTTGCAACTGCCGGATTATCTCCGTTTTAATGTGCTTATTTACAAGCTTTTGCAGGGTTTCATCTGCAGGTAAAGTCCCGGTATTTTTTTGTCCGAAGCCTGTGCTACCTATCAGAAGGCTGGCTGTGAGGGCAAGAACAGTATGTTGCAGGCCTTTCGTTTTTGGGAAGAAATGGTTCATAGGAAAACAGAAGCATTGGTGAATGACTTTCAAAAAGACGAAAAAAAACGCAAAAAACAGCATCTTTAGTAAATTATTTTTTTAAGTTTACCATGCTTCAATAATTATTTTTTTTGTTTTTTTACCGATGTTTCGTTCCCTTTTGCTTTTAGCAGGTAGTTTTTTTTCGGTGATTTTTGTTTCGGGACAATCCTCTATAAAGGATTCTCTATTGATCAAACATGTATCGGCACTTGCCCACGATAGCATGGAGGGTCGTTTTACCGGTACGGAAGGCATGCGGAAGGCCGCCGGATATATTGCTGAAGAAATGAAGCAGATCGGTTTGCAACCCTATCGGAAGGATACATCGTCCTATATCATTCCATGGCCATTTGAAGTGGCAAAACTAAAAGGAACCGGGTGGCAGGTAGCAGGATTCCTTCCCGGAATTTACCCGGACAGTTTTTTAATTATTTCTGCGCATTACGATCATATCGGGATACAATCCGTCCAAAAAGCACTTCCATTTGGCGTAGCAAGACGGCGGGTAAAAGGGGATACGATTTACAACGGTGCCAACGACAATGCCACCGGGGTAGCTGCCATGCTTGCGCTTGCCCGATCCTTTCAAAAAGAGCCGCAACCGTTTTACTCGGTATTGTTTATTGCCTTTAGTGGGGAGGAGCTTGGTTTGTTGGGATCGGCGGACTTTGCTGAAAAGCTCGATGCTAAAAAAGTAAAGATCAATGTGAATCTTGAAATGCTTGGCAGGTCAAAGAGTACCGGCGTTTTTATCACCGAACCGGAAGAATACAGTTCATTCCGGGATGAGGTAAACAAAACGCTTTTTGAAAAAGACAAAGCATACCGCAGGAGTTATTTCAGAAGGGATCCTTTTAAAAATGAAAGCCTTTTTAAGCGCAGCGATAATTACTCTTTTTACAAAGTGGGGATACCTGCCTTTACGATCATGGCAAGCGATCCCCGCGACCGGTATTATCATCACCCCGATGATGAAACCGACACCATCGATTTTGAGTCAATGACGCAAATTGTAGAAGCGATCCGGATAGCCATCACCCCTTTTACTCAGGGTACTTTTTAAACAGGTTACCTGCTCATTGTATAAAAATGCAGGCTAATTGTATATGCAGGTAGCTGCAGCAGATATTCCCGAAGGGCTCAGATGAAAATTACAACCACGAAGCAGGATGATCACCTATCTCAGTGTGGCAATAGCTGCTGCTGTAAAAACAGGCAAGTTGATCTTTGGGGGTAAAAGAAGGTTTAATAATTTTTATCCTGAACCAATCGGCTTATGATTGGTTTTTAAAACAGAAAGGTGGCAGCGTCAAAAAGATTTATCTTTCCCTTTTAAAGGTCGTTTTAGTCAAAAAAATCGTCTTACCATCAGTTTGCATTTAATTTAAATAATTTTATATGGCAGTTTTTCAAATCATGGTCAATGGTGCGAAGCAAAAAGTAGAGGTGTCTGAAGATACACCACTGCTTTGGGTGCTCCGCGATCATTTAAATCTTCCCGGTACCAAATTCGGATGTGGGATCGGGCAGTGTGGCGCTTGTACCGTGCATGTGAACGGCAATCCGGTACGTTCCTGTTCCTATCCCATAGCGAGTGTAAAAGACCGGCCGGTGACCACCATCGAAGGATTGTCTGAAAACGGCGATCATCCCTTGCAATTGGCCTGGGACGAAGTAGATGTGCCGCAGTGCGGATATTGTCAGGCAGGTCAGATTATGACCGCTGCCGCTTTGCTAAAGCGCAACCCGCATCCCACACAAGACGAAGTGGAGAATGCATTGAACGCAAATATTTGCCGCTGTGGATCGTATCACCGTATCCGCGAAGCCGTTTTGGAAGCCAGTAAAAAATAATAGATCATGACAGAAACAACAAAAAATCCACGCCGCGATTTTTTAAAGAGAATTGCGCTTACCGGTGGCGGTTTAATGCTTGGCTTTAAGTGGGATAGTGCCTTTGCGGAAATGCCTAGAGTATTTGACGCAGCCGATCCGGCCATTGTTCCGGCTTTCAACAGCTACCTCTCCATTGCAAGTGATGGTACCGTACAAATCTTTTCTCCCAACCCCGAGTTGGGTCAGAATATCATGACCTCTTTTGCACAAATTGTTGCCGAAGAGCTCGATGCCGACTGGACTAAAGTAAAAGTGTCGCAGGCACCGTTGGATACCGATAAGTTTCAGCGTCAGCTTACCGGAGGGAGTGGGGCAATCCCGCATTCTTACATGCGTTTGCGCAAGGCAGGCGCCTCTGCCCGTTACCTGCTGTTGAATGCTGCAGCCAAACAATGGAACGTAACTCCGGATACCTGTACTGCCGAAAACGGAGAAATCATCCATAAGCCGAGCGGTAAAAAATTACCTTACGGAGAACTTGCAACCGCTGCTTCGGATATTACCTTGCCTGATGACGTGCCCTTGAAAGACCGGAAAGATTTTAAGCTGATAGGCAAACCCATCCGCAATCTTAAAAACAAAGATATTATTACCGGAAAGCCCATGTACGGGCTCGATTTCTACCGCGAAGGCATGGTTTACGCGATGGTTCAACGACCTCCGGCTTTTGGAACCAAGATCAAATCGATAGATGCGGCGGCTGCAAAGGCAAGTCCGGGCATTATAGATGTGGTACAGTTTCAGGAAAATGTAGCGGTGATTGGTCAGTCTACATGGCAGGTAATGAAAGCTAAAAAGCTGTTGAACGTGAGCTACGAAACCTCCGGAACCCTCGAAAGCAGTGCTGACCACGATGCGATTTTTACCGACCTGATGGAAAACGGAAAAGTACAGGTGCAACGCAAGGATGGAGATGTGGAAGCTGCTTTTGCCAAGGCTGCCAAGCGGATCAAAAGTGAATATCAGTGTCCGTTTTTGCCACATAGCCCCTTGGAGCCCATGAACTTTTTTGCCCATGTGCAGGACGGCAAGGCCGAGTTGGTAGGGCCTACCCAAACACCACAATCAGCAAGGCAGGCAGTATCCAAGCTGCTGAATATTCCACAGGAAAACATTACTGTAGACATCACAAGATTGGGTGGTGGATTCGGCCGCAGACTGAAATACGATTACGTGCTTGAAGCTGCCGAACTATCTCAACTCATCAAAAAACCGGTGAAAGTAATTTGGTCGCGGGAAGATGATATGACCGGCGGCAGCTACCGGCCTGCTGTCCGCTACCGTTTTGAAGCAGCCCTCGATGCCTCGGGCAATATGACTGCCTTTACGTTGCGTGGTGTAGGCATGAATGCCGGCAATTGTACCCGACCCGGTAATTTCCCGGTAGGATCCGTAGAAAATCTGTTGATTGAATCGATCGATCAAAAATCGGAAATAACTACCGGAGCCTGGCGGGCACCGATTACCAATTTCCTTGCGTTTGCAGAACAAACCTTTTTGGATGAAGTGGCCGAAGCAGCCGGCAAAGATCCGGTTCAGTTCCGGCTCGAATTGCTGGAAAGAGCTAAAACCAATCCGGTAGGGAAACTCGGTTACGAACCCGACCGCATGGAAGAAGTGATTCGTGAAGTGGCGGAAAGATCCGGATGGGGTAAAAAGCCGGGCGTTTCGCAGGGATTCAGTGTGTATTTTTCGCATGCTTCCTATGTGGCGCAGGTTTGTGAGGTAGAAAAAAAGGATGGCCAACCGGTGGTTAAAAAGGTTTATGCGGTATCCGACTGTGGCCAGGTGATCAACAGCAGCGGCGCTTCGCAAATGGTAAAGGGCGGCATTGTAGATGGTATGGGACATGCCATGTATGGCAAGCTCAGTTTCGATGCCGGTCGTCCCGAACAAAACAACTTCAACAACTACCGCCTCATCCGGATGAAGGAAATACCAGACGTGGATGTCTTTTTCCTCGATAACGGCAAGGAGCCAACGGGTCTAGGAGAGCCTGCGCTTCCACCAACCGGTGGGGCAGTGGCCAATGCTATTTATAAGGCAACCGGGCAGCGTCTTCGACAGCAGCCTTTTGCAGATCATCCGCTTTTTGCAGAGGGGTAATACTTATTCGCTTTTGGTCTTTAGCTGTTGGCCCTTGGCCTTTAGCCGACAGCCCGCCTCCAATCGAGCTTGAGAAAATAAATATGCTTCTAAAACAATTGAGTGGTTTAATTCCAAAAATAGCTAAGGGCTTATAGCCGATAGCTAACTGCCAATAGCAAGAAGCCATCCACTTTTTGAGACACCTGTTAGAAATAGCAGGTGTTTTTTGTTATGGGTATGGCTATAGCTTGCTGGGTGGTAAAAGAGGGTGGGTATGGCATAAAATAGGCTGGAAATCTTACAGGTTAGGAACTATATTTAAGAGCAGAATCCCGGTATAATGTTTGCAGCATCAAGAGAACTGCGGAAGCGCTTTCGAATATTACAACAACCTGTTATAATCAGGATGAGGAGTTAAGCAACGGACATTCACGCATAGCATCGATCTTAAAATCATAGGAACCGTGCAATTTTAAACCGGTCAAAGGATGCATTGTCATTACAAATGGTTATGAAAAAATACAAACCAAATATCTATCACAGGAAATCAATCCGGTTAAAAGGATATGATTATGCACAGGCCGGTCTGTATTTTATTACCATTTGTTGTCAGGATAGGGCCTGTTTATTTGGGGAAATTAAAAATGGCGAAATGATTTGCAATGATGCAGGAAAAATGGTTGTAAAATGGTATTCCGAATTGGAAAATAAATTTCCCGATTTCAAATGCCACGAAAAGATTGTAATGCCCAATCATTTCCATTGTATTGTTGAAAACGTAGGGGCAGACCTGCGTGTCTGCCCCACACCCACCCCCACACCCACCCCCGGTGCACCCACCCCCGCACCCACCCCCGTTTCGGATGGTTCGTTCCCCACCCCCGTTTCGCAAATTGAAGGCGAACACGTAGGTTCGCCCCTGCATCGTGTGATACAATGGTTTAAAACGATGACCACCAACGAATACATTCGTGGCGTAAAGAATTTAGGATGGCAACCATTCAACGGCAAATTGTGGCAACGTAATTATTGGGAACACATCATAAGAAATGAACAATCCTATCAAAACATTTCGAAATACATAATAAATAATCCTGCTAATTGGAAGGAGGATAAATTTCATAAAAAATGACTTGGGTATATTCAGATTGAAAAAACAAGTAAGGTTCTTTGCACCGCTCCATAGACAGGTATTCTAATTTCAACCCCCCCACTTACGAAATGCAAAAATCATCTTAAGCTCCTCTGCCCGAATGTATAAGATGCCTATATTGTGAATTCATTAGTTCGCCTTTTTTAAATAACGCATATGACTATACTCAGTAAAATTAAATGGGTGGTAAGCATCTTATTGGTATTTATAATTGTACTAGTTACCAACCTGATTGATAAAGCCAATTTTAACCGGTTGAGGTATTCTGTTACTACCATTTACGAGGACCGGATTATTGCAAGTGACTTGCTGTTCGAATTATCCATGCTTATGCGGGAAAAGGAAGTGGCATACACGGCAGGGGATTCGATTTCAATCAAAAAAAATTATGAAGATGTGAGTCATGATATTCAGAGTCTTGTGAATAGGTATGGGCAAACCAAACTTACCGGTCAGGAACAAAACTTATTTAAAAAGCTTACAGAAGAATTAACCCGGTTGAAAGGACTGGAAGAAATATATATCAGCACGGGTTTTAAAGATAGTAAAGCCCTTATTAAAAGCATTCATGAAATTGTATTATACCTCCGCGACTTGTCAAAAGTGCAACTTTATGAAGGCCGGCAGCAAATGGAAATAAGCAACAAAGCCATGGAGTCGATTGATTTATTTACACAGGTAGAAATCATATCCCTGATTCTGATGGCCATTCTCATCCAAATCATTATTTTGTACAAACCCAAGCAAAACTAATACTACCCAAAAAACAAGGAAGAGTAAGAAGGATTGCTGCCTTAAAGAAATATGAAAGGGGCAATTCTGTTTGTAAAAGGGCAACCTTTTTTACAAACAAAGGGTATTTATTAAAACGTAAAGAACGGGTGCCGTATGCCTGAAGCCTGTTGAGTTTTCGAAAGCTTACATTTCATCTCAGGTTTCGGTTTTTTTATGGATCTCTCTTACCAAAAGCCAACAAAAGAAGCTAAAAAAAAGCGTGCGAAAATAATTCCGCACGCTTTTTTTATTGGGTAACCGGATTGATTAGTTCCGGAATACTTTTTCGGTAGCGGCTGCTTTTCCATCGGGTCCGATCAACCGGATCAGATACAAGCCTTTTTGGTTATCCGCCAACCGGATCGTCATGATTCTTTGTGATTCGCGAAGATCCACGGTCTGTGTGCTGATAACCCTGCCTTCGAGGTTGGTTACCTGCAGTTGATAAACGGCTGCGGGTACATTGCTGAGTTGCAGATTAACTACTCCTTGTGATGGATTGGGGTATACCTTAACCTGTTGTACCGCTTTACCATCATTGAGGATCTGTACGGTTTTGCTGAAAGTGTTTTCCCCATCTTTATCGATAGAGCGAATGCGGTAGAAAGAACGACCTGCGAGTGGGGCAGGGTCTTTGTACTCATAAGCATTTTCAATGTTGTTTTGAGCGGCAACAAAGCCAATCGTCAGGAACTTCTGCCCGTCATCGCTTCTTTCAATGGCATGCTGTGCGAGATTTTGTTCAAAACCGGTTTCCCAACGGATAGTGGCCACTTGATCTTTCAAGTCGACTCCTATACCAATATGGGTTAGTGGTAGTACACCGTTCACCAGTAACCGGCTGCCATAGATTTCCTGATTGGTGCCATTCCGGCTGTCGGCCCAGAAAACAAAAATATTACCGTCAATATCCGGAGCAACGCTTGGAATTCTTTGGTTGCTTCCGGTACGGGTAGCAATAGCCAACCCATCTGCTTCGAATTGTATCACGCCTGCTGCATTTACCCTTTGTGCCCTTACGTCGAGATCGCTTGTGCCATTGCGGGCATCATCCCAAACTACGGTAGCGCCTCCGGTTACATCAGGAACAAAATTGAAGCCTGCAGTAGTGCTGTTGGGTTGGTTACCGGTTGCTGCGGTCATTTGAACGCCATTCGCGGCCCATTTAACTCCGGTAGCATCGAATGCCTGCACATAAATATCGTTATTATTGTTGGCAACTCTCGGGTCGCGCCAGGTAACAACAAACTGGGTATTTGAAAAGGTAACCAGCGAATTGATTTGGGAATTAGCAGCGTCACAAATGGTAAGCCCGTCTGCTGTAAAAGTAAGATCTCCGGTCAGGTTGATGATCTGAGCAAAAATATTGGCATTCGTAGATGCGGCTCTTGTATCGGACCAGGTAACGGCAAACAGACCGGCAAGGTTTCCGGTAACTTGTGGTGAAATGGTATTTGCACCTGCATTTTCATAAACGATGACGCCATCGCTTCCCCATTGTTTAATTCCCCCTGCATTCAAGCGTTGAGCATACAATTTCGACAAGGCATTGGATACTCTACCATCAGTCCATACCACTACTACGCCGCCGGTTCCATCCGGAAAAATTTGTTGGCTCGATTGGTTGTTGTTTTCTGCAACTATTTCAACGTCATTGGTGAACGCTCTTGTACCTGTACCAATATTTATATAATTAGCATATAAATCGAGATTTAAGTCGTTGCGGTCATCGCGCCAAACAACGGCAAATTCTACCGGGCTGACCAAAGTTATCTGTGCCGAGGATTGGCTGGCAGGGCGACTGACTACCGGTACGCCGTTTGCTGTGTATACCACATTGCCCGTTGCATTCACCCTTTGGGTATAAATATCATTATCGTTGGTGGCATCATCCCGGTCATCCGTCCAAACTACAATTACACCATTGGCTAAATCAGGAAGTACCGATACATTGCTCCTTGAGCCCGGTCCTTCACATACCACAATACCACCCGGAGCAAAAGCAAGGGTGCCATTGGCGTTCACCCTTTGAGCATAAATTATATCTCCTGTAGCAGCTCTGTTTTCCACCCAAACCAGCCAGGCATTGCCAAGAGCATCCGGTACCGTGAGGATTTGACCTTTTGCGGCAGTACTCGAATTAGCTATAGTTACAAGAGGATTATTTTCGGTGGGATCGGGATTCCATTGCCCGTATCCGGTACCAACTACAAGAAAAGTCAGTAAAAAGGGTAAAATTTGTTTCATGCGCATTTTATTGTGTCTCTAACCTGATGAAGTTGAGACTGGTTTGAAAA